>NZ_DIPG01000038.1:0-81285 GCF_002426325.1 Syntrophomonas sp. UBA5494
ATGGTTCCCTGGGGCCTGACCTACAGCCATTCAGCAGCTATTCTGCTGGCTTCCGGGTTCGGGGCTATCATAGGCGCGGCCGCGTTTGGTTATATCGCAGACAAAATCGGACGCAGGCCGATATTTATCTTTACCATATTATTCAGCGCCGTAATGACCGGTTTGATGTACTTTGTTCCCGAAGGGAACTGGCTGTTCCTGGTAGCGCTGCGCTTCCTGACCGGTTTGGCTTTGGGCGGCTTATACTGTGTTGACCTGCCCCTGGTGCAGGAGTTTGTGCCTTCTAAGTACCGCGGTCGGGTAAGCGGAATTGTGACTTCCTTCATTCCCATAGGCACTATGATTGCCAGCACCAGCGCGGCCTTTTTAACCCCCTTTATCGGCTGGAGAGGTTTGTTCCTGGTAGGATTGATTCCCGCCCTGTTATGCCTGTTAATTAGGATCTGGGTTCCGGAATCTCCCCGCTGGCTTATCAGCAACAAGCGGTTTGACGAGGCTGAGGCCGGAGTTGATTGGGTTACCGGGCAACACCATGACTTCCGCCAGGCCACGGGTAAAAAGGACCAATGGGTCGACGACCTGCCGCCGGTGGCTAAACAAAGTTGGAGCGAGCTCTTTAAGTATCCCCGCAGTATCATAACTACCTGGGGAACCAACATTGCTCAGCAGTGCGGCTATTATTGCTTCACCATGTGGGGCCCTGCCCTGCTAGCTTTGATCATGGGCCGGACTCCGCAGGAAGCTGCCAAATACTTTATATTCGTTACCCTGGGCGGCTTTATAGGCAGATGGTTCTGGGCCTTTATGTCCGACTTCCTGGGCCGCCGCACCAGTGGAATGATACTGGGAGCTGGTGCCGCTACCATGCTGGTTATCGCAATCTTCAACACCGGGAACTTTATCGGCGGGATCTCAGTGTTCTGGCTGTGCATGATCGGCATCTACTTCTTTGCTGACGGCGGGTTCGCCCTGGTAGGACCCTATGGTTCCGAAGTATGGCCTTCTCAGCTGCGCGCCGCTGGTATGGGTTCTGCCTACGGCATGGGCGGCATCGGCAAGTTGATCGGCCCCATGGTAGTTGCCTTCTTCGCCGGTTCATCCAACCTGGTCAGCCCCAAGGCAACCGCCGATGCCATCGGTTCAGTGTACCTCTTCTTGGCGGCATGTTTTGTCATCCAGGGCGTCTTGTTCTATTTCGCCCGGGAGACCAAAGGAAAAACCATGGAACAGATTGATATGGAACTTGAAGCGGAAAGAGCCAAGATGCAGCCGCAAACGGCTTAATCACAGTCAATACCTGATGACCGCATGACCTTTGAATTTTTAATTATATCTAATCGGAGGGTTTATCATGAGTGAAAACAACGTAAAAATCGATGTAGTCGAATTTATGGGCAAAAAGCTTAATTTCCTGGACTTAGGCAAGGATATCAGTCCGGATATCCCGGTCTATCCCGGCCATATGAAAACTGACTTCTGGTGGCACAAGACTCATGAAGAAACTGTATTCAGCCTGGGCGACAAGAGCAACTATAAACTTGGCTTTGGGGTGAAAGGGATCATAACCTGCGACCACACTTCCACCCATGTTGATGCGGTTTACCATTTTGATCCCAATAAATCACATTTATCAGTGGACAAGATCACCCTGCAGGAGTTGATCACCCCGGCGGCTTGGATTGACCTATCCTTTGTGCCCAACCGCACCCATATAACCCTGGATGCTGTCAAGAAAGGCCTGGATGCCGCGGAAGTAACCCTGAAGCCCGGCATGAGTCTCTTGTACTGGACCGGGATCGAGCCGTATGGTGTGACCGATCCGTTCTATTATCTGAGCCAATATCCGGGATTGGATGAAGAGGCTACTACCTGGCTTCTGGATCAAGGCTTATTGAACATCGGCACTGATGCCGCCAGCCTGGATACCCCTGCTGATCTGGATTATCCCAACCATTCGGTTCATGCCGAAAGAGAGGTAATCCATACCGAGAGCCTGGTGAATATCACCAAGATCCCGCGGCACAAGGACTTCTATTATGCTATGTTCCCGCTTAAATGGGTCGGCTTAACCGGCAGCCCGGTAAGGGCCTTCGCCATCTGGGAAGACTAGGCGGATAATAAACAAAACTAAATATTGAGGGCAACTGGGGGTCCCGGCAGCTCTGGAAAGCAGCCCAAGGCTGTCCCCCCTCTTCTCCAGGGATGAATTGCAGCAAAAATCATTACCAGGACCGGGACCCCATTTTAACTCAATATAAACATTTTCTTAAACAGGTATTTCCTTTGGCACTGGAGGGTGAGGTATGAAATGGCAGGAGCATTATAAGGATAGGACCTGTACAGCGGCAGAAGCTGTGCGTTGTATAAAATCGGGCCACACGGTAGTGGTTGCCCACGCTTGTGGTGAACCGAGGTCATTGACCGGGGCCATGAGCGACAGGTACGCCGAACTGGAAAACGTCAAAGTAGTGCACAGAATAGGTATGGGTGAGTGCAGATATGCTCAACCCGGAATGGAGCCGAGTTTCCGCCATGTGTCCCTGTTCGGCGGCCCTAATACCAGGCAGGCTATCAATAGCGGCCGGGCCGATTATTTACCCAGATTTATATCAGAGATTCCGGCGTTGTTTATAAATGGGATTATACCGGTAGATGTAGCACTAATAACAGTTTGCCCGCCGGACCCGCATGGTTATTGCAGCCTGGGAATTTCGGTGGACTACACGCTGCCTGCGGCTAGAAAGGCCCAAATAGTTGTTGCCGAGGTTAACGAGCACATGCCCAGAACCCACGGTGATTCCTTTATGCATGTCAGTGAGATCGATTACTTTGTTCACAGCAACCGGGAATTGATGGGTATAGAGCGGGCCCCATTCACCGCAGTGGAAGACGCCATAGGCAGCTATGTCAATACCTTGATCAAAGACGGGGATACCTTGCAACTGGGAATCGGAGCTATTCCTGACGCAATATTGTCTTATCTCAAGGGCAAGCATGATCTGGGGATTCACACCGAGATGTTCTCCGATGGGGTAATGGACCTTACGGAAATGGGTGTGATCAACGGCTCGCGGAAAACACTGCATAAGAACAAGATCGTCTCCACCTTTATGATGGGCAGTAAAGAGCTTTATGCCTGGGTAAACGATAATCCCTTTATTGAGATGCACTCGGAAGATTACGTAAACAATCCCTATGTTATCGGTCAGAACGATAACATGGTCTCCATAAACTCTGCTTTGCAGGTTGATGTTCTGGGACAGGTAGCGGCTGATCAGCTGGCTGGCCAACAATACAGCGGGGTAGGCGGACAGGTGGATTATATCCGCGGTATTCACCTCAGCAGGGGCGGCAGATCTATCATCGCCATGCCGTCAACCGCCGCCAAGGGTAAAGTCAGCCGCATTGTGCCCGCGCTGTCACGGGGAACAGCGGTAACTACCAGCCGCAATGAAGTGAGCTGCATTGTTACAGAATACGGAATTGCCATGCTGGAAGGCAAGACCAACCTGGAAAGACTTGAAGCATTGGTAGCTATAAGCCATCCTGATTTCAGAGATGAAATCATGGCGGAAGCCAAAATACTGTACTACGGCGCCTAAGACATTGATGCTGGTACCAACAAACAGAAAGGATGAATTGATAAATGGATTTCAAACTGGGTGAAGAGTATGAAATGCTTAGACAATCAGTTAGGGATTTCGCCGAAGGAGTCCTGGCTGCCGGAGTTGTTGATAGAGATGAAAAAGAATATTTCGATCGCTCCATTTACGAGAAGATGGGCGAACTAGGACTTACCGGAATACCTTTCGAGGAAAAATACGGCGGGGCCGGCATGGATTATCTGGCCTATGCTATCGCCGTGGAAGAACTGGGCCGGGTGGACGCTTCGGCCGCCGACACCCTTTCCTCCCACGTTAGCCTGGGGGCCTGGCCGATATGGAGGTGGGGAACTGAAGAGCAGAAGATGAAGTACCTGGTTCCTCTGGTCGAAGGCAAGAAATTGGGGGCCTTTGGTCTTACCGAAGCCGGTGCCGGCTCTGATGCTGTTGCCATGACCTGTAAAGCTGTTTTGGATGGAGACAACTATATATTGAACGGAAGGAAAATTTTTATAACCAATGCCGGAGCCGCAGATACTTATGTAGTGTTTGCCCGCACCGGGCCCAAAGAAATGAGGAGTAAAGCTTTCAGCGCGTTCATAGTTGAAAAAGGAACTCCGGGATTCACTTTCGGCAAATTCGAAAAGAAGATGGGGCTCAGGGGCACGCAGAACTGCGACCTGGTCTTTGAAGACTGCCGCATTCCCAAAGAGAACCTGTTGGGCCAAGAAGGCGAAGGCTTTAAGATGTCTATGGAAACACTGGATGGCGGAAGAATTGGTATCGCTGCCCAGTCGGTAGGCATAGCCCAGGGGGCTTTCGAATTAGCCTTGGCTTACGCAAAACAGAGAGTGCAATTCGGCAAACCTATTTCAGCTTTGCAGGCCATACAGTTCAAACTGGCCGATATGGCTTTGGAAGTCAAGGCATCGCGCCTTCTAACCTACGACGCCGCCTGGAGAAAGAGCCAGGGTCTGGATTTTGGAACTGATGCCGCCATGGCCAAGCTCAAAGCTTCGGAAACCGCCAACCGGGCGGCCAATCAAGCTGTGCAGATTCATGGAGGCTATGGATACACCCGCGATTATCCGGCGGAAAGAATTATGCGGGATGCCAAGATAACCGAAATCTATGAGGGAACCAGCGAGATTCAGAGAGTAGTCATAGGCAACGCCATTTTACGTTAAGCGGAGGGAAGCAGAACATGAATTACAGCGAAAAAATCAAGCATTGGGAAGATATGAGTGTAGGCGATTCCGCTTCATTTACCAAAACCATCACCGAAACCGATGTTATTCTCTGGGTTGGTTTAACCGGGGATATGAACCCCATTCACATCGACAAGGAATACAGCAAGACTACACGCTTCGGGGATGTTATCGTACCTGGATTAATGGTGGCAGGACTTATTTCCACCACGGTTACCATGGCTACCTTTGGCAACGTTTATGCCAATCAGAACATCAAATTCCTCAAGCCGGTATATATTGGCGACACCATTACCGCCACCGCAACCATTATAGAAAAGCTGGAAGACAAGCACATGGTCAAACTGGAGACCAAGTGTGTTAATCAGAAGGGCGAAGCGGTCATGATCGGCCAAGGCATGGAGTATATCCTGAAGGAATAATGGAAAAATGGGGAGGGTTTGATAAAAATGGCCTTGAAGACAGCGCAACAATACCTGGATGATCTTAGATCAAGAAATATTGAATTATATATGTTCGGCGAAAAAGTTGAGAACTATGTGGATAATCCCATTATCAGACCGTCGATCAATTCTGTGGCTATGACTTATAAACTGGCCTTGGATCCGGAATATGAGGATATCATGACTGCAACCTCCAACCTGACCGGACAAAAGATCAATCGTTTCACCCATTTGCACCAGAGTACTGAAGATCTGATCAAAAAAGTCAAAATGCAGAGACTGATGGGGCAGAAGACCGGTTCCTGCTTCCAGCGTTGTGTGGGGATGGATGCCTTCAACGCCGTGTACAGCACCACTTATGAAATCGACCAGGCTTATGGAACCGAGTACCATCAGCGCTTCGTCAAATTCCTGGAATACGTGCAGGAGAACGATATGGTGGTAGACGGTTGCATGACCGATGCCCGGGGCGACCGCAGCAAATCACCCGCACAGCAGCCTGACCCCGATGCTTACCTGCATGTGGTGGAAAGACGGGAAGACGGACTGGTGGTGCGGGGCTGCAAGCTGCACCAGACCGGGATGATAAATTCACATGAGATACTGGTTATGCCCAACAACAGCCTCAAGGAAGACGAAAAAGACTGGGCAGTATGTTTCGCAGTTCCGGTGGACGCGCCGGGGATGATCTATGTTTACGGCCGGCAGGCCAGCGATACCCGCAAACTGGAAGGCGGAAAGGTGGATATCGGCAATATCCATTTTGGCGGGCAGGAAGTAATGACCATTTTCAATAACGTTTTTGTCCCCTGGGAAAGGGTTTTTATGGATGGAGAAACCGATTTCAGCACTATGGTGGTGGAGCGATTCGCCGGTTACCATCGCCAGAGTTATGGCGGATGTAAAGTAGGGGTAGGCGACACCCTGATCGGCGCCGCCAAGGCGATCGCCGATTATCAGGGAGCCTCCAAGGCTTCCCATATCAAAGACAAACTGGTGGAGATGTGCCACTTAAACGAGACCCTGTATGGCTGCGGGATTGCCTGTTCAGCCGAGGGCAGGAAGACTGCGGCGGGAAACTATCTGATCGACCAGCTTCTGGCCAATATCTGCAAGCAGAATGTAACCCGTTTTCCGTATGAGATCGCCCGGCTGGCCCAGGATATAGCAGGCGGCTACTTTGTTACCATGCCCTCTGAAAAGGATTTCAACAACCCGGACATCGGACCTCTGGTCAAGAAATATTCCACCACCCGGAATGATGTGCCGGTCGAACACCGGCAGCGCATGGCCCGGCTGATTGAAAACCTGACCCAGGGAGCAGCCGCAGTGGGCTATTTGACCGAGTCCATGCACGGGGCCGGGTCGCCTCAGGCCCAGAGAATCATGATCACCCGGCTGGTGGATATGGAACACCGTAAGGAACTGGCTGAAAATCTATGCGGGGTAAGGGAGAATCCTGACATAGATTGGTAAACACCGTGGGCGTTGAAAACGCTGCGGGAGCAAAAAGGGGAGGGGGCATGCCCCTTCCCTTTTGCTTCTGTTTGGATTTGGTCCATTGCAGAGGGGGAAGTTATGAAGTTGTATATCAAGTACTGCGGCGGCTGCAATCCCGTTATTAATCGCAAAAAGCTGGTCAACGAAGTTGTGAGCCAATTAAAACAGTACACTGCGCTTGAGCTTACAGAACAAGGAGCGGATGTGGGTCTGGTTGTAGGCGGGTGCCCGGTTTGCTGCGTGAACCTCGACGAGATCAAAGCAAAAGCCAGGAGTTTCGTCCTGGTAGGAGGGGAGCTGGTAAACGGTATCAAGGTGCCTCCCGAGCAGCAAGCCGGCGTTGTAGTGCAGCAGATACTAAAGAGCGCTGATCATAACCGGCTGGGCGAGGTATCATGATGCACTCATCCGCAGTTCCTGGAAGGTAAAACAGAATACAGGCCCGCCGGGTGCTGACAGGTTTGACATAATTGACTAAACCCGGCCATATATTATAGAATATCCCTGTTAGATTGATGCTGTGGGAAAGCTGATTAAGAACCGGCTGAAACATGGATAAAAATTGGCGCCGCGTGGCCGGGG
Organism: Syntrophomonas sp. UBA5494; assembly: GCF_002426325.1. NCBI lineage: Bacteria > Bacillati > Bacillota > Clostridia > Eubacteriales > Syntrophomonadaceae > Syntrophomonas > Syntrophomonas sp. UBA5494. Next base: position 7,336 of record NZ_DIPG01000038.1, read on the forward strand.
CAATGATTTCAGCACAGCTGGTCCCGAGATTTTTTCTATTGTAATAGGGGGAGGATCCATTCATGAATAAACATATCGCTACCATCATCAAGCCCAGTATAAAAAAGTCTGAAAATACCACCAACTGCCGCGAATGTGCCACTTCATGCCAATCCGCATGTAAAACATCCTGCACCGTGGGCAATCAGGTGTGCCGCCAGGAAGCATAGCTTGATCATGAACAGGGGCAAAGCCCCTGTTTTGACGTGCCTATAATTTGCTGGCCGCGGTGGGAGGGATCGTCTTCTGTTCTGGCAAGATTATGACTACAAGGCCAACCTGCATGTATTTCCCTGGAAAGATGATTATTTTGCGGTCGATGTGAACAGCGGCGCGGTTCACGTCCTGGATCAGCCTGCCTATCTTTTGCTGGCCGCTCTTATGGAGACCCATGGCGATTGCCGGCAAGCCCGGGAAAGACTGGCAGATCAATTGCCCGCCCACACCCTGGATGAAGTCTGGCAGGAGATTGAACAGCTGCATCAACAGGGAGCGCTTTTTACCGAATTGGATGCGGTGCGGGTGGACACCGGCCAGATGGTCCTCAAGGCATTGTGCCTGAATGCGGCCCATTTGTGCAATATGAATTGTAAATACTGTTTCGCCGCACAGGGCGACTTTGGTATGAAACCCGGATTGATGAGTTTTGATGTAGCTCAAAAAGCGGTGGATTTCCTGATCGTTCACAGCAAAGGGCGCCGGCACCTGGAGATCGACTTTTTCGGCGGGGAGCCGCTGCTGGCGGCGGGGATGTTGCAGCAACTGGTTCAATATTGCCGGGCTTTAGAACCTATTCATAACAAGGAGTTCGCTTTTACTTTAACGACCAACGCCCTCTTGCTCGATACAGATATTATAGAGTGGGTAATAGCCAATAAAATCGGGGTGATTTTGAGTCTGGACGGACGTCAAAGGGTGCACGATCAATACCGTCCTTTAAAAGACGGGTCAGGCAGCTATGCTGCGGTTGTCCCCAAAATTAAGGCCATGGTGGCGGCAAATCCAGTCTCTTACTATGTACGCGGCACCTTCACCAGGCAGAATCTGGATTTTGCGGAAGATTGCCGGCATCTGCTGGAATTAGGTTTTTCAGCGCTTTCCCTGGAGCCGGCGGTAGGGCCTGACAACGGATATGCCATTCAGGATGCTGACCTCCCCCGGGTAAAGCAAGAATACGAGCGCCTGACCGAGATTCTGATGGAGCGTTCCCGATCGGGACAGGCGGTGCACTTCTACCATTTCAATCTGGATATGCAGAAAGGACCCTGCCTGGCTAAGCGCTTGACCGGCTGCGGCGCCGGGGTGGAATACCTTACAGTCACTCCGGAAGGGGACCTGTATCCCTGCCACCAGTTGGTGGGAGAAGCCGGTTTTTTGATGGGCAACGTTGTTCAGGGAGACATTGATTACGGCATTAAACAACGTTTTTCGACATGCCAGGTTCATGATAAGGAATGCGTCCGGTGCTGGGCCAGATACTATTGCGGGGGCGGCTGCCTGGCGCAGGCCTATCTGCAGAATGGTGATTTGAACAAGCCTTATCCGGTGAGTTGCGAGATGCACCGCAAGCGGGTGGAGGCTTCGATTTTCCTGGATTATTATAGGCGAATAGGAAAAACATGATCAAAAAAGCAGGAAAAATAGTACCAGGCATAGAATATAGATAACGCTAAATAAAAAACTATGGAGAATTTTGTCATGATTGCTTATTTACGACAACGGAAGCAGCTCGTGCCAGCTAGCTGTATTACCTTGGCTTTTATGATCTTTTCTTGTATGTGGCTACTTGCCGCCAAAGCCTCCGCCATCGCCGTAATCGTTGATGGTGAAACCCAATTTCTGGTAGCATCCCGCCAAGAAGTCCTACAAACCCTGACGCAAATGGAAATAGATAAAGAAGGCCAGGTGGGTTTTGACCTGGAGATGAGCAATGAAGTGGAATTCAAAGAGGTTTTTGCTCTTTCCTCCAAGCTGGTTCGCGCCGAACAGCTGGCGGCCTTGCTGGAACAGAAGGTTGACTTTAACGCCGTTGCGACAACTATCATGGTAAACGGCCAGGCTGTAGTCAGTCTGGTGAATGAGGACGAAGCCCGGCAATTGGTGGAACAATTCAAGGGCGAGTTTGGAAGTGTTGATCAAGGCGAAAAGCTCATTCAGCTGGGATTTGAAGAACAGGTCGAGGTAGTCGAGGAAAGGGTTGCGCTGGATCAGATCTGTACCCGCGAACAGGCCTATGATCTCATCAAGACCGGTACTCTCAACCCCGAGAAATACATAGTGCAGGAAGGCGACAACCTGTGGCTGATTGCACGGCGCAATGATACATATGTGGATGAAATCAAAAAGTCCAACAACCTTGCTTCAGAAAATTTAAGCCTGGGTCAGGAATTGATTGTGGTCAAGACTAAACCCTTGCTCACCGTAGTCGCTCAGGTTGAGGGCGAAAAGGTGGAGGCCATTCCTTATGAAACCCAGGTGGTTGTGGATGCCAGCGCGCCGGCTACGGTCAGAGTAAGAGAACAGGGCAGTGACGGAGAAAAGAAGATCACCTACCAGGCGGTCAAAAAGAATGGGGTCATCGCAGCGCGAGAGATTACCAGTGAAGAAATACTCAAGAATCCGGTAGCCCGGGTTTTGGTCAAAGGCAATCAGGTGGTACAGGTGGCATCACGCGGCAGTTCCGGCATCAGCAAAGGCGTCCTGGATTGGCCGGTTTACGGGCCTATCAGCCAGTATTATCGGGGAGGACACCCGGCTATCGATATTACCGGAAAAACCGGTACCAGCCTGCGGGCCTCAGGCAGCGGGTATGTTGTATCCGCTGGCTGGAATGGCGGGTATGGCAAATGCGTCGTCATCGACCACGGCAATGGCTATTCTACCCGTTATGCGCATTGCAACAGCCTCAATGTATCTGTGGGGCAAAAGGTATCCCGGGGGCAGGTTATCGCTACCCTGGGCAGCACCGGACGCAGTACCGGTCCCCATTGCCATTTTGAAGTGATGTACAACGGTTCAACTGTGAACCCCTTGAGTGTTTTGAAGTAATGATAAATAATTCACCCTGGCCGTCTCTGGCCGGGGTTTTTATATTTTGTGTACTAAAAGGAGGCAGACCCAGTGTATGATGTAATAATCCTCGGTGCCGGACCGGCCGGGTTGGCTGCGGCGATTTACACCGGACGGGCTAAATTGTCTACCCTGGTTTTGGAAGCAGCTATGGTAGGCGGCAATGCCGGCATTGCCGATCTTATTGAGAATTATCCCGGTTTTCCTGAAGGCATCAATGGCAGCGAGCTGATGGCCCGTTTTAGGCAGCAGGCCGAAAACTGCGGCGCCGAGATCCGCTATGATGAGGTCCTGGATATCGAGCGGTCAAGTCGAGGCATCCTGGTAAAAACCCGCTGTGGAGAGTTGACCGCGCGAGCGGTTTTAGCGGCTACCGGAGCCAGGCGCAGGGAATTGCAGGTCCCTGGAGAGCAGGAGTATTTGGGGAGAGGGGTTTCCTACTGTGCCACCTGTGATGGCTCCTTTTTCAGGAATAGTCCAGTAGCGGTGGTCGGGGGCGGAGATTCAGCAGTAAAAGAAGCCTTATACCTGGCCGGCATCGCTTCAGAGGTTTATCTTATACACCGCCGTGAGGGCTTCCGTGCCCATCAGGCTCTTGTGGAAAGAATGCACAGCAATGAGCGTATTGTTCTTAAGCTTAACCAGGTGGTCCAGGGGATAGAGGGCGATCAGAGCGGGGTCAAACAGCTCCTGGTAAAGGATGTCAACGATGGCAGCATCAGAACCATACCGGTCGAAGGCGTATTCGTCAGTATCGGCATGGTGCCGGCCGTTGGCTTTCTTGAGAACCGCCTGGAGACGGACAGCGGTTATATCGTGGTCAATGAAGAGCTTATGACTTCCATGCCCGGTGTTTTCGCGGCTGGAGACATCTGTTCCAAAAAGGTAAGGCAGGTTGCCACCGCAGTTGGGGACGGGGCTCTGGCAGGGGTAGCAATTACTGAGTATTTAAAGGAGTAGCACCAGGATTTGTCTTGTCATTCCCCAAGACCGGCATAGTATAATGGGATGCGAGGGGAGTGGGAATTTTGTCGTCCGTTAGATTTGATGGGGTCAAGGTGCCCCTGCTTTTAATTACTGTATTTATCATTATTATGATTTTGGTCAAGAACAGCCATGTTCTGCAAAGGTTTATGGTCAATCAGGAAATCCGTTTGAGCACCTCTCAATATGAGGTTACCAGCACGGAGCATTTTGACGTTAAATATCTGCCTATTGATGAGGCCTATGCCCCTATGGTGGCCGCTGTGGCAGAAGATGCCCGCCAATCGGTAAGCGGCATGTTCGGGGAACAGCCTCCAGAGCGAACTACCTTGATTATTTATCCCGACAGCGCCAGCTTGGCCAAAAGTTTTGGATGGAACAAAAACGCCAAGGCCATGGGGGTCTACTGGGGAGGATCGATCCGGGTCTTATCGCCTGGGGAATGGCTGAAAGAACCCAGTCAGGAGGCCTTTATCCGGGAAGGTCCGGTTTATCATGAATACGCGCATCTTATGGTGGATGAGGTCACAGAGGGGAATTACTCACGCTGGCTTACCGAAGGCATAGCCCAGTATGTGGAAAAGCACCTGACCGGATTTGAATTTGCCAGTCCGGCGGTCAGGAACAGGGAGGTCGCCCTGTATTCGCTGCGTCAGCTGGATAAAGACTTTGACAGCCTGGAAGAAAGCGTAGCTTACTGGCAGTCTTTACAGATAGTGGAGTATATTGTCGATCATTACGGAGAAGCTGCCATATGGCAGATCCTCAATGACTTGGGTGATGGTTATCAAATCGATGGAACGGTGGAGAAGACCCTGGGATTGAGTTATGAACGCTTTGAGGATGAAATGCTCACGGCTTTGGAAAAAGAATGGATTAGAGGGTGTAAGGTTTGAACAACAGGATGATTATAACTGGAGGTAATCCTCTTTTTGGCAAGGTGCGCGTCAGCGGCGCGAAAAATGCCGGCCTGGTATTGATGGCGGCCAGCATCCTGGCGGAAGGTGAGACCATACTGGACAATCTGCCCCGCATCCGGGATGTTGAAGTGATGACCCAGATCCTCAACGAGATAGGGGCCGACACCAGGTGGAACTCTGACGACAGTCTGTCTATACTGGTCCCCGGAGGGTTGCTTGGCCGCACCACGTCTTACGAACTGGCTAAAAAACTCCGGGCCTCCAATCTCTTGATGGGCGCCTTGCTGGGGCGCCAGGGAGAAGCGGTGATTTCCCTGCCGGGCGGATGTGATATCGGTTCCCGGCCTATGGATCTGCATCTTAAGGGTGTACAGGCCCTGGGGGCGATCACCCAGATCGAACATGGCTATATATACGCTCAAAGCCATAAACCGGGGGGAGCCCGGGTGTATCTGGATTTCCCCAGCGTCGGCGCCACCGAAAATATTATCATGATGGCCAGCCGCACCCCGGGTATGAGTGTGATCGAGAATGTGGCCAAGGAGCCGGAAATCGTCGATCTCGCCAATTTTCTCAACTCCATGGGGGCCCGCATCAGGGGAGCGGGAACCGATGTGATCAAAGTTGAGGGGGTTTCACAGCTGAAGCCCTGCCGCTACGCCATCATACCTGACCGGATCGAGGCCGGAACTTATATGGTTGCTGCTGCCATATCCGGCGGGGAAGTAAAGGTGCAAAACGTCATCCCCACTCATCTGCATCCGGTTATCGCCAAGCTGCAGGAGACCGGGGCCTATGTTGAGGAATGCGATGAGGGCATATTGGTCAGGGCAGGGGAAAACATCCATCCGGTAGACATCAAGACTTTGCCTTATCCTGGCTTCCCCACAGATATGCAGTCCCAGATGATGGCCCTGCTATGCCGCAGTCAGGGCTCAAGCGTCATCGTGGAGAATGTATTTGAAAACCGTTTCCAGATCGTTGATGAGTTGAAGCGCATGGGCGCCAACATTAAGGTAGAGGGCCATACCGCTATTGTAGAGGGGCAGCCCCTTTTGTGCGGCGCCCGGGTGAAAGCCACCGATTTGCGCGCTGGAGCAGCCCTGGTTTTGGCCGCCCTGGCCGCCAGGGGCGAGACCATAATCGACGATGCCGGCCATATTTTCAGGGGCTATGAGAAGATGCCCGAGAAGCTGACCAGACTGGGGGCGGCGGTGCGAACCGAGTAATTTCCCCCCTGATTAAATCCGGGCACATTGCTATAACCATATCAGCCCAGAGGCCTTCAGGCCTCTTCAGACCGTCGACAAAAGCGAATAACTGCGTTGCTCAATAGGTCCGCTCAATCAACGTACTATTTGTACGCCTCAATCGCGGTCTTATTGAGCGCCTTGCTCTTCGCTTCCGTCGTTCGCTCTGCCCAGCTTGTTGACTTTATCAACAAGCTGAAGAGGCCTGAAGGCCTCTTTTTTTATGGGCAGATATCATGGAATAATTAGTTCTCAGCAGCACAAGCTATAGGGAAAAAAAGCAGGGATTGGATGTGATTCGTTGATGAAAGAAGTGGGAGTAAAAATCTGGCTGGTCTTTGCCGGCTGTTTTTGCACCGGTTTGCTGCTATTTACCCTATTATACACTGGTTTGGGAAATAGCCAGCCAACGGTCGTTCCACAGCAGACGGAGGGGAGCATCAGTGAGGTGGCGGCTGCAGTAAGCCCTTCGATTGTGGGCATCAATAATTTTCAGCAACAAGGGGATGTTTATGATCAAATCAGCGTTGAGAGCACCGGATCCGGCGTTATTATTGACTCTGAAGGGCATATCGTCACCAATAACCATGTGATCAAAGGGGCCGATCGCATAACCGTTACCCTGGCAGACGGAAATGAAAAGGAAGCTCAGCTTATTGGCGCAGATCCCCAGACCGATTTGGCTCTGATTAAAATACAAGTGGATGGCAAGCTTTCGCCCATCATCTTTGGAGATTCCGAGCAGTTGGTAGTCGGCCAGCAAGTAGTGGCAATAGGCAATCCCCTGGGTCTGCGTTTTGCTCGTTCGGTTACGGCTGGAATCGTCAGCGGCCTTAACCGCTTGCTGGCTACCGAGGAAGGCAGCGCTTTTCGCCTGATTCAAACCGATGCAGCCATCAACCCGGGCAATAGCGGCGGGGCTTTAGTCAACCTGGATGGGCGGCTGATGGGTATCAACACCGTAAAAATCGTCGAAGCCGGTTTTGAAGGCATGGGTTTTTCAATCCCTTCCAATCAGGTGCAAAAAGTGATCGATCAGCTCAAGCGTCATGGCAAAGTGATACGCCCTTTTCTGGGGATAAGAATTCTGGGGGAGATAAATGGAGAACAAGCCCGGCATTTCAGCCTTCCCAGCCAATCCGGGGTAGTGGTGGAACCGGTCGCTAAAAGCCCGGCCGCTAAAGCTGGAATCAAATCTTACGATATAATTATCAGCATCGATAATGAGGATGTGGCAACCGGCCTGGAGCTGCAGGAGAAGATCGCTAACCGCAAGGTGGGGCAGAGCATAGAAGTTAAACTGCTGCGTCTGGTGGGGGGCGACCTGTCTCAGGCTCAGGTGATAACCGTTCCAGTGGTACTCCAGGAAGGATAACCACCTGAGAAGATCCTGGCCACAGGCCTTTTAAAGGGAGCAGTGCAGTTTTGAAAATACGTATAATTTCCGTAGGGAAAATTCGGGAACCGTTTTATCAGGCCGGAATTCAAGAGTACGTTAAACGCCTCACCCCATACAGCAATGTGGAACTTGTAACTGGTTTTGAGGAAAAGGCCCCGGCCCGGCCTGGCGATCAAGACATCATTCAGGTAAAACAGAAAGAGGGGCAGCGCATCCTGCAGCAGATCGCTCCCGGGGAATACCTGGTATTATGTGATGTGCAGGGACAGGCCGGCAGTTCTACGGAACTGGCAGCCAGGGTCGGGCAATGGATGCTGAGCGGCAAATCCCGGATTAACATTGTAGTCGGCGGTGCTTACGGACTGGACAGGGGAGTAATAGAAGCTGCTCACGAGCGGATATCACTCTCCAGGCTGACCTTTCCGCACCAAATGGCGGTGTTGATACTGGTTGAACAATTATACCGCACTTTTAAAATACTACGCGGCGAACCGTATCACCACTGACATTAACAAATGCCATATTCACCAAGATTAGAAATCATCTTGCCAAGATAAACTGCAGGCTTTAGAAGTTGATCAGAAATACGGGAGTATGGGCTTTAAAAAAGAGAAGGAGAAAGCGGGAGGAGGACTATAATGACAAACATAGTGATCGTAGGGGGAGGGATGGGCGGCAGTACCATCCTGAGGTCATTCCACGGTATCGACACATTCCGGGTTTTGGGTATTTGTGATGTAAACCCGGCGGCTCCCGGTATGCGGCTGGCACAGGAACTGGGGATACCGGCCTTTTCAGATTTAAAAGAGATGCTGCAATTGCCGGCACTGGACATTATCATTGAAGCCACCGGAAATGGCCGGGTGCGCGAACAAGTGATGACTGCCAAGCCCGATCATGCCACATTGATGGATTCTGCCGCCGCCAATCTAATGATGACCTTCGTAGAAGAGCATGAAAAGGTTTTAAACCGGGCGCGCAGCAAAAAGCAAGCCTTTCGCACCACCGCACCGTTTCTGGTGCAAACCTATGGACGGGACGGAGTGATCTATTTTAGCACTGACCTGGAACGTTTTGACTTTGTGGAGAACCATAATATCAACGTGGCCGGTATTCGTGTCGGGGAGCGCCTTAATCAGGACGGACCCATTCAGCGCTGTATCAGTCAGGGACGCGCTATTTCTCAAGCGGTTGATGAAAAAGTCTATGGCATACGCCTGTATGTGTGGGTAATGCCGATTTTCGAGGCTGAGGATGAGAAAAAACCGGTGATAGGCGCCTGTGGGGTATTTGCCCCCAAGCTGCATCCGGTTGCCAAGGCATTTGACATCTTTGCGCCTATCATCATTGAATCTCAGCCAGAAGGAGCCTGGGTGGGGGTGACGGACCTGGAGAAGGTCACACATCGTATGGGCTCTGACAAATTCGACCTCAAGGAGTTTGTAGCCGGAACCCCTCTGCAGGACGGAGACACTGGCTCAGCCACTATCAGAGCCCGGCGCAAGACCCAGGTGGATATCGCTACCAAGAAGTACGGCAATATGCGTATGTTGGGAATCCCCCTCTTTGACGAGGACAGCGGCGAGCTGGTTGGATCATTTGGCATTACCACCCCCAGAAATCTGGCCCGTGATCTGCAGGAAATGGCAGCCAAATTAAGCCTGACCACCGCAGAAATCGCCGAAGCCATGCAGGGTATTGCCGAATCAGCCGGCGAAATCACCCATACCGAAGGCCAATTGGCCCAGCATATCAGAGCTGTTCAGGATAATTCAGCCAGTATCAGTGAGATATTAGGCTTTATTAAGAGCGTGGCCGACCAGACTAAGATGCTGGGTTTGAATGCGGCAATTGAAGCAGCCCGGGCAGGAGAACACGGACGCGGATTCGGAGTGGTGGCCGAAGAAATCCGCAAGCTATCGGACCAATCCAAACAAACCGCCGATGAAATCGGCAAACTGATCCGGGAGATAGACAGCACCGTGAAAGAAGCAGTTGCGGCTTCAGAGGGTACAGTACAGCAGAGCCAGGAGCAAGCCGCATCTACTGAAGAGATCACTGCTTCCGTGATGGAGATGGCCCAGATGGCGGAGAAGTTGACCGGAGTTGCCAAGACCCTTTAAAAAGGGCTACAAGGGGGCCGGACACAAGCCCGGCTCCTATTTTCATTCTGAAGGAAAAATACCCCGGTGGGGCAATATATTCTAAAAGGGGTTTTGAAATATGGAAAGGGAACTTAAACCGGTCCCGGGTGTGGCTACTTTTGCCGGGGGATGCTTTTGGTGTATGGCGCCGCCGTTTCTAAACCATCCCGGAGTCACCGAGGTGATTTCCGGATACACCGGAGGTCATTTGGAAAACCCCAGTTATGAGACGGTATGCAGCGGCGGAAGCGGACACTATGAAGCCGTGCAGGTTTTATATGATCCGGCCCAGGTCAGTTATGAAGAACTCCTGCAGATATTCTGGCAGCAAATCGACCCCACCGACGCCGGGGGGCAATTCTATGACCGCGGGGAATCCTATCGGACTGCGATATTTTATCATGATGAGGCTCAGAAGAGCGCTGCCCTGGCTTCAGTTAAACAACTGGCCGGGAGCGGCCGCTTTAAATCTGCAGTAGTGACCAAGGTTTTGCCGGCCGAAGCCTTTTATCCCGCCGAGGATTATCACCAAGGCTATCACGAAAAGAATCCCTTGCATTACAAAAGCTACCGTCTGGCTTCGGGAAGGGACGCTTTTATCCGGCATTATTGGAAACCGCCCCAATAGCCGGGGAAAGAAGGACTGTTTTCGGGCTGCATATAGGTGCAGTCCAGAATCAGGCAGTTTCATGATATGCCAGGTCTTATTTGAGGTCATGTAAATCGCAGGAATCCAGGGTTTGTTTATGTTATTATAGATGATATGATGGGCTACTGGCCGCAAAAGGCCGCTCCACGCTTTAGGATGCGCAGAGAAAGAAGGCTGTGCTCATTATTTATTTAAATAGCTGATATTCCTGCAGCAATCGATCGTGTTCGATCTGCAGCTGGGCGGATAGGTGCTCATTTTCAGGGCTGACAAATTGCTGGGCTTGATAGATGCGAAGCAATGCTTCATGAACCCGGTTTTGGGCATATTCGATCTCCTGCATGGTCAGTCCGATCTGGGCCTGCATTACACTCTGATGTGCTGACTGAGCGCAGTCAAGGGCTTCGCTTATGGATTGGCCGGCCTGCGCCAGGAATCTACCGCTGCGATCCAATTGTGTCAACATAAAGCCTCCTTAGCCAGTAGTCTTGCTTACTATCAATATTTCCCAAGAACAAGATTTTTATAGAATGAGGCTTAAAGTTTGAGGCATATAGTTAGCCTAAGACAAAACCGGGAGGGGTTGAAGGAGGATGCGTTGTCCATTTTGTAGAGAGAGGATTCCCCAAGGATTAACGGAGTGCCCGGAGTGTTATGAGTCTTTGTTGGTACAGCAGCCCGAGTATTGCCCGATATGCGGAAGCGTTTGGAGAGAGGGCAATTTCTATTGCCGGTTTTGCGGGTCGCGATTGATGTGGATGCTAAATGAAGGCCTGTTGGAGCAGGAGTGCCCTGTCAAGAATGAGGTCAGGGAAACCCCGGAGGGGCTGGTATTGGTGGGGTTTGTACACCGGGCTATCGCCGGTGTTTTGGACACGGTAGTCATTCTTGCTATCATAGGGTTTTGGATGCCTCAGGCGGCCAGCCTGACATTTACCTGGCAAAGCCTTGTTTCCGCCGCGTTCTGGGTGGGGCAAAGCAGGGCTTTATTGACCGTTTTTGGACTAATGGTGTTGTATTATACTGCTTTTGAAGGCCTGCTGGGCTTTACCCCCGGCAAGCTGATCGCGCAGATCAAGGTGGTCGGTCAGGATGGTTCCAAAATAGGGATATTTGCCGCCTTATTGCGCAATCTCTTGAGAATCGTCGACATCCAGTTTTTCTGCCTGGTGGGGGCTGTACTTATATGGAAAACCCCTTTGCAGCAGCGCTGTGGGGATTTGGCGGCTAAAACCATAGTGGTTCGATTACTATAAAAACAGGGGCCCTGGCAGTGACACCAGGGCCCGCTTTATGATGGCGTTATTCTTTTTGTTGAGCTGCAGCAATGACGCCATTGCCGTCTTCGGTGCTGAAAGTGGCGCTCAAAGCCCAACCGGTCTTTTCTGCCATTATATATGTACCCTCCGGGGTATTGGTGGTCGTGGCTATGGTCCAGCCGTTCGATTCCAGGTCGGCTTTGTATTTATTGATCTGGTCAACATTGCCGATTTCTTCATACCAGACCATAATGGTTTGGCCCTTTGTAGTTTTGGCTTCACTGACGTTTGAGATCTTGGCTCCGTTCAACTGTGGAACATCAGCCGGCATACTCTTCGGCCAGGTCAAGTCTCCACCGGTCTTAAAAGAGGAGCTCCCATCCTTGGAATCCACTTGGACTTCGCCGTCATTTAGATCCACCTTGACCTCTCCGCCAGAAGCCGATTCGAGGGCTTTTTCAGTGGCCTTTTCGCCAATCTGGCTGCAGCCTGCTGCCAAGGCTGAGAAGGCGAAAACCAGCATTAATAACACAATCCAACCTGAATGAATCCGCTTGTCAAACATAATAAGTCCTCCCATCTCTCATAGATATGCCTCCCATATCGGTTAGCTTGAGATTTATCCCTCCTTTAGCCCTGAATTCCTAAATAAGGCGTAACCGGGCTTCCCGCCCGGAGGAAATTTCATCCAGTTTATCATATCTGCAGGAATATTTTACTAGAAAGAAGGACTCTGGGAAATGACAAAATTTTTACATTGCCCGCCGGCTGCAAAATGGGTACGGGAGTGATGATGAAGGATAGGCAAGTCAGGCTGATTATGTTAACATATTAGATTGTGAGGGGTTCGATTGCTTATTATGGAATTACCTGGTGGAAGGCTGCTGGTTAAGGGGAATTCCAGCTAAAGAGGAAAGGTTAATGATTGAGATACATATACTGGCTAGCGGAAGTACCGGCAATGCCGCCCTGTTTCAATTCGGTTCCACCTCTATCCTGATCGATGCGGGCATCAGCGCCCGGCGTATCGCCAATGGGCTCAAAGCGGTGGGGAGCGATGTCAGGGCGATTGATGCCATCCTCTTGACCCATGAACACAGCGACCATATTAAAGGGGTCGAAGTCCTGGCGCGCCGCTTTCAGATCCCGGTTTATTCACGGGCCAAGACCTGGGAGAGGCTTCCCTTCAGAGACAACATTCCCGGCAGATGCTGCTGTTTACTCGACGATACCATGAAGATTGGCCCGGTGGACCTGGAATGCTTCCGCATCTCCCATGATGCCGTTGATCCGGTAGGTTTTACCTTTCATTACCGCCAGCGCAAACTGGCTTTTGCCACCGATGTGGGCTCTATAACCAAAACAGTCGTTGACGCTCTTTCCGGGGCGGATGTGGCGGTGCTGGAGGCTAACCATGATCGGGAGATGTTAGCCAAAGGACCTTATCCGGGCTTCCTCAAACAGCGCATCAGCAGCGGCAGGGGACATCTCTCCAATGACCACAGCGCTCGAATCCTGGCCCAGATAAAAATGAAACCTGGATTGCGGGTCTTCCTGGCCCACCTCAGCCAGCAGAATAACCGCCCCGATATAGCTGAAGACACGGTGGCCCGGTATCTGAGAAAGCAAGGCTGCGATGTGGGGCGCGAAATCATTCTGCATCAGACCCATCCTCAACAAGCGGTGGGGTGCCGGGTGCAATCGTGGCTAAACCAGCCGCGGCCATAACGTCTGGGATTCATAACTTCCATCAATCCTCTGGAACTTTCCAATGTTCCTTCTCTTGCTGCCAGTTCCACAGCTCATAATATTCCTGCGGCGGCCTCAAGATCGTAGCTTTGCAGGACGCCAGGCATTTTCCGTCCTCAAGGCAAATCTCTGCAGCAACCTTGGCTCGCATACTGCCCCCCTTAATAACCCAGCCGGTAACCGTAAGCGGTGTATTGGTCGGCACCGGGTGCCGGTATTTAACCTCCAGGCTGGCGGTAACAAAGAGGCGGTCATTCCCACCATCGATCATTATCGCCCGGCCTGAGGTTTCATCCAGGATAGCGGCAACAATGCCACCATGAACGAATCCGGGATAGCCGTTGAAGTGTTCCGGGATTTCCAGTACGGCCCGGACCTTTCCCTCTTCGGGGTGATTGAACCACACCATTTTCAGACCGATATTATTTTCCCGGCCGCATAAAAAACAGGTCCGGGAAACAGGTTGTTTGTTCATTACAGTCCTCCTGTAGACTATCTCTTGAGATGATTGGCGGAGTGGGGTTAGGGCTGGCCGGTATCATAAAAGAAACCGGCCGCTTTTCCCCTGACCGTTATTTCTTTTCAACCGGGTGATACTCCACTCCGAAGGTATCCACCTGAGCGGCTTTTATACGCTGGTCGTTTAGAGGCCGGTCACGGAAGTCCCGCTTTTGGGCGACAATATCATCCACCGCTTCCATCCCTTCCAGGACCTTGCCGAAAGCCGCGTACTGTCCGTCGAGATGAGGCGCCGCTGCCACCATGATAAAGAACTGGGAGCCGGCAGAATCTGGATGCTGGCTGCGGGCCATGGACAGGACCCCGCGATCATGCCGCAGGTCATTTTTAATGCGGTTGGCTGCGAATTCGCCCTGAATACTGTAGCCCGGCCCGCCGGTTCCTGTACCCTGGGGACAGCCGCCCTGAATCATAAACCCGGGGATAACGCGGTGAAAGGTGAGGCCGTCGTAGAAACCGCTTTTCACCAGGGATATAAAGTTATTGACCGTATTAGGGGCCGTTTCGGGATAGAGTTCGGCCTTGATAATGGCGCCATGTTCCATTTCGATTGTAACAACCGGTTTGGTAGTCATAACATCTTCCTTTCACGTTTGCTAGGGCTATTATACCAGATATGAAGATGAATTCCATTTAACCTGGGCTAGAGGCAGTTTATGAGCAAGGCTATATCTTGAGAAAGATTGTGGATTATAATAAGAATCAATACCAGAAATAGTGACGGAAAGAGTGATGGCTTATGAACCTGAAGTCCTATATAATCGCCGCTTTGGCCGGAACCGCCCTGCTGGTGGCCATAGCCGGGACTGTTCAGCTGCCCCAGTTGGCCACAGCCCTGTTGTTCTTTTTGCTGGGGCTGGCGGTAACAGTTTCGGGAGCAGCCTATTTCAAAAACCTGCAGACCCTTAATTTACAGGGCAGGGTTATCAGCGGGATTGCAGAATTGCACCTTAAGCCCGATGGGGAGGAGGCTCTACAGCAAGTCGAAAAGATTCTTAATAGAATGTTTCCCAGGGCTACACTATACCGTTATCCATTCTCGGGGCAGAGCGGTCCCATCACAGAGTGGGAACCAGCTTCCCGCTTAGCCCGGCAAAGCCTGGAAGAGAGCCGGGCCCTGATTATATATGGGCGGGGAGAAGAAGATATCCAGTTGCCTGCCGGGATTGAGAATCTGGCCGTAGTGCCATTAGGCAGCCTCAATCTCCAGGCTTTGTTTATGATCAATATACCGCCGCAAGTCGGCCCTAGGAATCTGAAGACGGTGCTGGAAGCCCTGCTGAATCATCTGGGGGTCGTGTTTGGCCGGGTTGAGCTTAAGCAGCAGGAACAGCAACGCTGTGAAACACTACTGGGGGCGGCTGTTCAAGCCATGGAAAGCCATCAACCCGTATTTATAGGTCATGCCCGGCGGGTAGCCCGCATCAGCCGCCTTATCGGCCAGCGTCTGGGGATGACAACAGAAGAGCTGCAGCAACTGGTCTACGCGGCCTTATTGCATGATATCGGCAGGTGGACGGCCGCCCCGGAGGATGAGGCCGAAATGGACCATGCTTCTTTAGGCCAGCAGATGATCCCGGCCCAAGAATCCCTGGCAGCCGTAAAATCAGCGGTCTGCCATCATCATGAACGCTATGACGGCAGCGGCTACCCTTTAGGCCTGAAGCACACCGATATACCCCTGGCGGCCCGAGTAATCGCAGTGGCTGACATATATGACGCCCTCACCAGGCTGGCGGATGAGGAGGAGGCCTATGATCATGACCAGGCCCTGGCGATAATCAAAAAAGCCATCGGTACTCAATTTGACCCCCTGGTGGTAGTAGCATTTGAGGAGGTGGCAGCGGAGCCAGGGCAGGATCGCTCTTAGCAAGAGTCTTTTGTCCTTATAGAGGTTTAAACATGGTAAATCGCTATACTCAAAGCTTAAAGTCGGCCCTGAGAGTAATCGATACTATTAGGGAGGGATTGGTGGTATTTAGGCTTAATTACTGGAGGAGGGGCCAATGCAAGACAGAAGCTTGAGGAAAGCAACCCATATTAAAATCGCCATCAGAGTCCTGGTAGGACTCATAGCCTTTTTAAGCTTTTTTTCTTATGGATTAAAACCGCTTCAGGCGTTTGACCCCCAGAATTACAGCATAGACACGATTACTGTTTTTAAGGTTTATAATGCCGAAAGGCAGTTGGAACAACGCCGGGTGTTGATTACCGGTCAATACCTTAAGGATGCCTCGGTAGGCATGATTACCAGCAGTGGCTACCAGGAATTAAAGAACCGCATCAATAACTCCGAGGGACTCTTGCAGTTCAATATTAATCAGGATCAAACCGGCAATTATCTGGTCATCGAGGGGCTCTCCATTGCCCTTAACGAAGGATCTATGCCCGGTTTATCCGGGGTAAACCGTAAAGTCCGGGTGGGATTGGATGACCTGCACATTTCCGGCACCAACCTCAGTACGGTCAAATACACCCCGGGACTCAGCGCCGGCTATGAGCATGAAGGCGCTTATACCGCCCTGGACAAAAGCTGTTTCGACAGTGACAGTGAAGTGGCTATTCCTAAACCCGGCGGTGCCTTGGGATTGCAGAACCTGATATTCGAAAAGACCGAAACCTCAAGTTATGAACTCAGACCGGGGATAAATAGAACTGTAGAGATCACAATTAAACATACTTATCTGAATCAATTCCGCTTTGTTCAGGATATATCTGTCCAAGGACTGGAGATGTACCCCAACCGCGGCGAAGCAGGTTCCAAGCTGATCTTTCAAGCCCCGCACCCCCAGCTCAATACCTATGAGGTGTTTTTTCTAAAAAACATTGATGGAACTGATCCGTACACAAGCGTTAACCAGGGTAAAAACCGCACTTTTCAGAGCAATGTAAACCATATGGACATCCTTACCGTAGAGGTTCCCAACCTGCCGGTAGGGGAATATTACGTGGTTTTAACCAATCCGGTGGCTTTCGGTTTCGATCCCATGAATCAAGTGGTTCAAGAGCTTATAGTTGGGCAGCCGCAGTATCAGAAGTATACGGTGATCGATGCCAATATCAAGTCGGTCATCCTCAGTGTTCAGCCTGCTTCCGGACCGGATACGGGTTCGCGGGTAACCGTCAGCGGACAATTTTTTGGAACCCTGAATATACCCGAATTCGTGCCTGATGAAACCACCATTCTAACCCCTGATCCCCCGGTCAACTCTAAAGAGCTTTTGCTCACTTATGGTCCTGGAACTTACCGGGGAACACCAATCAAAGAGGTACAGCGCAAGTTGAAGGTTATCATTGGGGATCAGGCTACTTTTCTACCCCGGGCTGACGGCTCCGGGTATGAAGTGAGTTTTAATGCCGACCTGGATATCGTCACGGTACACAGTGCGCAGGTAGCCGATGCTGTTACCGATCCCCGCAAGGATGTTGTGGTGGAGACCGAGACCATACTTACCAGAGCCGATGACAAGACCATCGTTTTTACCGAGAGGGCCTCGTTGAGCAATGGCTACACCTATATCCCCAGCAAAATTCAGCCGCAAATTGTGAATATGAGCCCGGATAGGATTCAAGTCATCGCTTCCGGAGGGCATTATGTGGTGCCTGAAGACCGGATGGCCGCCATAACCGGCAATAACTTTGCGGTAACCCGTTTCATCGACGCTCAGGGACAGGAAATACTGCGCTATCCCATCCTTGAGCTGGGGCCGGAGCTGCTCCTGGACAAGAACACCCAGCCGGAGCTTTACGTCCGGGTATTCGACAAGAACGGCCGGGAGGTGGACGGAACCGAGGGCAATGAATTAGGAGCCAGGATTTTGTTCATGATTCCGGCTGATTCCAGTTTGAACACCCTGGGAAAAAACTATTTAAAGGTGACCAATCCCATCAAAAATTCCCCCCATCCCGGACTATCAGCCCAGCGCCCCGATTTTATCAGTTTTGTCAACCCTGAAGCCAGCCGCCAGCCGGTCATCACCGGGGTCAACCCTGATGCCATCACAGTTGACGGCGGTGAAAGCATCGAGATAGCAGGCAGCAATTTCATGAGCGGGGTCACGGTATTCATCGACGGCTGGGAAATAAGCCCGATTTCACGCCAGGAAGACGGCAAGAGAATCACTCTGCAAGCCCCGCCCGGGCGTGAAGGGGAGACCCAGCTGCAGGTCATGAATCCCGAAGGAGCTATGGATACAGCTTTATTTACCTATGTTCTTACCTATACCAACCCCAAAATATCCAATTTTGCCCCCAAACTGGGCAAAACCGGAACCCTGGTTATGGTTAAGGGGGATAATTTCCTTAAACCGGAGCCATCTTCCGGAGAGAGCAGCCCGCTGAAACTGATCGGCACCCGGGTTATGATGGAAGGGCGGGAAATCAACCAGTACAACCGCGATCCCGTCACCAATAAAATCGAATTGCGAAATTATGTCAATAACGAACAGCCTTTGTTGCGCATTCAAAGCGGAGGCGGGGCTTCGTACCTGGAACTGGCCGATTACTATCAAGCCGTGCTCCTGCAGGCTAACAGCCCCGGCAAGGAGCTGTTCACCCTGGATAGGGCCCATAACGGGGAAATCACGCTCAGCAACGGCTCAGACCTGACCTATAAACTGGAAGTAAATCCCGACAAGCAGGTGGAAGCAGTGCTATCCAACGGCTTCAGGGCATTGCTCACCCTGTCTGGGTCGTCATGGGAGATTGCCGGCAGTCCCCCTTTGAGATTGGATATTAAGACCCTCTACCAGGTGGACAGCAGCAATCATTTCATCGGCAAGCGGGTAGAGGTTGTGGACAGCGAAACCCTGCTGTTTACGGTGCCAGTCTTGGAGGCGGACGGGTACTACGACCTGACTGTCATTAATCCTGATACCAAAAAGGACAGCCGGGTCGATGAGGCTGGCTTCTACTACTATAAAATGCCTTTATCCCGTCCGGAGATCACCGCAATCGAACCTGATCAGGGCTCCACCCAGGGCGGCTATACTATCGACATTAAGGGCCGGGAGTTCGAGGATAACGGCAATACCAAGGTCAAAGTGTTCATCAACGGCATGGAAATCAAAGCTGCCGATACCCAGGTAAACAGCAGCGGCGACATGATTACCGTAAAGGTTCCGGCTTATCCCGGCGATTTGCGCCAGGATAAAAGCACTGACCGCTTAACGGTGCCGGTGGTCATCGTTAATCCGGACGGGGGCAGTGCCGGGGTCAAACAGGGATTCACCTATGTGGTTCCCAGCAGCCACCCCTTTATCACGGCATTGACACCATCAAAGGGCAGCGGGGTCGGCCAGGAGGTGGTGGAAATCACCGGCAGCGATTTTCGTTATTTTGAACCCTATGATGATGCCAACCGCAACCAGATTCGAGACCCAAACGAGCCTTTCAGCGACCTTAACCACAATAATCGTTGGGACAGTGAGATTGACATAGACGATCCGCTGACCGATTGGAGAGCGCCGGTAGCTATCAATCACAGCCAGTATGATCATTACTACGATTCACCCATCTTGCCCCGCATCTATTTTGGGCAAGAAAGAGCCCGTATCGTGGAATTTGCCCGGGGTTATGTGAAAGTGCTCACCCCGTCGGCTGCCGCTGGAACGGCCAAGGTTTATCTGCTCAACAATGATGCCGGTATCAGCAACACGGTGAACTACAACTATGAGGCTTTAACCCCCCGCATCACCAGTCTGGTGCCCGCCCAGGGCCCTAAGCAAGGCCGTCAATACCTGGAGATGTTCGGCAGCGGTTTCGCCAGCACTGCAATTACTGTTCTGCACGATGGCAGTATCGAAACCCTCAACATGCCGGCGGTTCGTTTCGGCAGTATCGATAATCGCAGTATTCCAAGCGATCAGCCCAATTCCGGCCGGATCGACAATGGCTTAGCGACAGTACAGTTGGCAGGAGGCTTAACCGTGGAATACCAGGCCGGGAATACATTAAAGCTCAGGGTGGAGGAAAAAGGCCAGGTTTTTGAGCAGGTTTATCCCTATGATGACACTCCGGTTTATATCGATTTGGGACAACTCCGGCTGCAAGGCGATGAAAATACTTCATACGGCGGTTATGAGCTGCTCAAAGTAAGCGTGGAGGAGCGCCGCCTTGTAGTGGAGCGGGGTTATGCCCCGCAGGTGGAGATGCTTTCCGGTCGTCAGCTGGCGGTGAAAACCCCCAGCTACTATACCATAGGGGTGGTGGCGGTCAGGCTTTATAACCCTGACGGCAGCCAGGCCCAGGCTCAGTACGAGTATAAAAACCCCGACAGTCATCCTCAGATCGTGAACATCACCCGCGATGGCAACGAACCCCAGGTCATTACAATCGGGGGTCAAAGCCGGCGCATATTAAAAATGGATTATCGATCCCGGGCGGTGATCAGTGTTTTAGGCCAGGATTTCCGCGAAGGGGCCCGCATTCAGGTGGGAGATTTGTTCAATATAGAGTCTAAGGACATTGACTATGAACTCCCCGGAAAGCTCAGCTTCGTTATGCCGCTGGCAGCGGAAACGGCCGTCGGCAACCTATACCGGGTGGTGGTTGTCAATCAGGACGGGGGCACCGCTGCCTCAGACCAGATACCCGGGGAAACGAGCATTTACTTGCAGTTTACCAGCGGTGAGAGCAGCCCCGGCCTGACTTCACTTTCCCCGGCCATGGGGCCAGCCAGCGGCGGTACCGCAGTGCTTATCGCCGGAAGTGATTTCCGCAGCAGTATCGATGGTTACGATGATTCCCTGGAGGTTTATTTCGGCTCCGTAAAGGTGCCTGACGGCGATGTCAGCCTCCTGGATTATAAAACCTGCCGGGTGATAACCGTTCCGGGGAGCCCGGGGACGGTTGATGTTAAGCTGGAAAATCCGGACGGAACCGTGGCCTGGCTGGCTGGTGCTTATACTTATATCAGCGAACCTGAGGCGGCAACGGTTTGGGATAGTGTGGGAAATACCCGCATCACCGAGCTTTCGATCCTGGGGGGACAACAGATAACAATTAAAGGCAGCGGGTTTTTACCGGGTGCGGTGGTGATATTTAACCCGGTGTTGGCAGAAAGCGCTTCTGCTGCTGCGGGAAGCCCGCTTTATCGTACTGTAGGCCGAACTGTCGAGGGGCGCAACGTCCGGGAAAGCGAGCCTTTTTACCTGCAGTCCGGGCAGGCGGTGGCCGCCCAGGTTTTAAGTCCCGACACCCTCCTGGTTACCGCACCCGGAGGGGCAATCGGCAGCGGCGGTTTACTGGTAAAGAATCCTGACGGGGGGGCCAGTGATATTCTGGAATTGCCTTATGATCTCCCCAGCTTACCGTCTCCCGGGGAGGTAACAGCGGAAATAATCCACGATTCTTACGCTGACTGTGACCGCTATATCAAGGTTCATTGGACCCCGGTGAAGGATGCTTCCCAGTATGAGATCTATGTGCTGATCGATAATGAACGCGAATACATAGGCTCGACCCGGTTGACCTCATTCGTATATCAGAGTCTTAAGCCAAACCGCAGCTATCAATTCGTAGTAACTGCGGTTGGAGACTTCGGCTCTTCGCCGCCCTCCATGAAGAGCAACCGGGTGCGTACCGGATCACAGGCGGGCAACCCGGACAGCGACGGCAGTCCGGGGGAATACAGCCAGACGGTGCGCAAAGGCAACCAGGTCTTTTATAGCATCGGAACCAGGGATGATTCCAGAGGCTGGTTTCTTGACCTGACCCAGGGGCAGCTGGCTGGAGCCACAGAGGTTGAAGTAGCTATTCCGGCCGCTTTGATCAGCCGCAACAGCAGTTCCGATCTGCGCATTCGCGGACGGGACTTTGAAATCAGCGTCAGCCCGGCTGTATTTAATACTCATCAGGTCAGGACGGCCGCCCGGCAGGATGATGCCGGGATTCGTTTAAAGATCGCCCCGGCTGCTCCTCAAACCGGAGCGGTATCAAGCAATTTACTGTCGACGCCGTATAGCATTGAAGCTCAATTCTATCAGGGTGTAAATCAAAGTAGGGTTGATAATCTCTCCGGCAGTTTCGCATTATTGCTGTCATACGATCAGTATAAAGCACAGCTGCGCCAGTTAAGAAAGGTCATGCCCTGCCGTCTGGATACTTATCAGGGAGCCTGGGTACCGCTGGAGGGTGAAGTTGCCGGGGGATGGATCAGTCTTGATAGCCTGGGAACATACGGCATTCTCGGAAAGAGGGGATAGGGGTTATGGTTAAACGGATAGCAATCTTTATGATGGCATTGATGCTGCTGTCTGCCGGGGGGGTTCAAGGAACCTGGGCGGCAGATACCGTGGTTGTAATCGAAGGTTATTTGATGGAATTGAATCCCCAG
Organism: Syntrophomonas sp. UBA5494; assembly: GCF_002426325.1. Classification (NCBI taxonomy): domain Bacteria; kingdom Bacillati; phylum Bacillota; class Clostridia; order Eubacteriales; family Syntrophomonadaceae; genus Syntrophomonas; species Syntrophomonas sp. UBA5494. Next base: position 29,652 of record NZ_DIPG01000038.1, read on the forward strand.
TCCGATTCCGGGGCCGCCAACCTCCTGGTTGAGGATTATTCCGGGGCTCTCTACCGCTTGTCGGTGCCTGACCCGGCGCCGTTTGCCATCGACGGCATCCCCGTTGGCTGGTCTGATCTGCAGCCCGGGCTGGAGGTGATCGTGGCTGCTGAAGGTTCGCGATTAATCAGCCTGGAGGCTTTTTCCACCCCTCATCCGGGATATATAGCTCCGGGAAGCTTGACCGTAATAGGGCTGGTTACTGCTGTTGACCGAGATCAAATCACGGTTATGGAGGATACCGGTCTGCAGGGGCATTATACTTTAGCTCCTTTTACCACCGTCACCAAGAACGGAGTGGCGTTGCCTTTAAATGCTTTATATGTGGGCGACCGGGTTATACTCCATTTTGACGACCTCGACAGTGCACTGATCAGCCGCATGGAAATTGAAGGCAAATCCATTCTGGTCAGCCAGCTGTATCGTGCCACCTTGCAACTGGTTAATCCCCTGGAAGGCATATTGTCCTGTTCAGAAGTGGAAGCCTTCCATAACGGGACCTGGCAGCCTGCCCAATCGGCCAGGTCTTTTGCCTATAGCGGTGACCTCCCCGTATATTTGAGCGGGCACCGGATCATGACCGCCAATCTGAAATACTACCGCGGTAAAACCGTGTACCTTTTGACCAAACAGGTTATGGGACAGGAAAAAATCGAGCGGCTGATCCTTAAAGGTCATACCGAGTACACCTATAATGGCCGCCTTGACCGGGTGAACTTTTTTAGCGGGGAGTTTGAGTTAAATCAGAAGAATTTCATGATGGGTGAAGGCACCGTCATAATAAAGGACGGACGCCTGCAGGATAAAAGCGTGCTCAGCAGCGGGAGCAGCGCCCTGGTCATTGCTGACAGCTGGCTGGGGCAGTCCTTGAGCAACATCGTCTGCATACTTGACCAGGCTCTCAACAATTCCAGCCTGGGCCAGCAAAGGCTGTATTACGGGCGTATCGACCTGATTACCGAGGACAGCTTGTGGCTTAAAAATCCATATCAGCTGCAGAATAATTTATTTGCAGATGCCGGAGATGAGGTGCAGCTTTATTATGGCAGCGACAGTCGGGTTTATGACACCGAAACAGGCAACTGGCTGGAAACTGGAGAACTCCTGGCCGGCTCCTACGCGGTGGATGAAGCAAGCGAGTACAGCGAGGATCATGACCTCAAGGATTGGTACGGCTATGTTTATACTGACAGTGATCATATCATAGGTATGGCTGTAGAGCCGGATAAAGGCGATTTGGATTCATTGCGGGTCAGTACCGGAACCATATCGACGGTGGTGGATGATCCCCTTATAGGCTGGAGCATCACTCTGGGAGACGGCTATGACTGGAGCAATCATAACCGGCAGTGGATGCTCAAGAGTCAGTCCCTGAGACTGAGCACGGCAGATGCTTTGATCATTAAAAACGGACAGCCTGTCTCGGCCCACCAGCTCAAACCAGGAGACCGTCTCTATCTGGTCCGGGATGATTTCTACGTTCGTTGTGCGGTTGTCAAGTAATCACGGCCGTATCTCGATAAACTAAAATATAATCTCTTTAGGAGCGGTATTATGCAAAGATGGCTAGCTTTACTGGTAGTTGTGCTTTTAATGACCCCTCTACAGCCGGTCTGGGCTGCGCCTCCTGATTATTGCGGCGGCGTAAATAATGAATATGAATATCAGGAAGTGGTGTTCCTTTCCGGAGAGCCGGTCTTATTTAAAGGCTCTTTCACCAGCAGTGAAAAAATAAGTGACGTCAAAGGTACAGTGAGTTACAAATTTGATCTGAAGCCGGCCGACCCTGCCTTGAAGGGCAGCCTGGACCGGCGCGTTACTTACGAATCGGCTTACACCAATTTCAGCCCACAAGGCCAGACTACTGGAGCAACCGGCATAAAGAGCTACCGGGAAACTGTGGTTTTAGGGGAGGATCGTTTCACCCTGGAGGATTATCAATTCTCCCGTTCGGATGTGGTGGACAACCGTCCGGCGGCGGATTTCTTTTCGGGGACCATCGCGGCCCGCAAGGTTTATATGCTTAATAAAGATGAAGGCACAGTGATAGTGGATATCAGCGGAGGAGCCGTGGGCTACAGCAATTTCTGGGGCAAGACCGAAACCCAGATACTGGACTACAATCTGCAGTCTGAGCTGCTGCCTTCTCCCGGTGATGAAGAAAAGCGGGGCGGCTTCTCCTGGGCGGGCACAGTCCGGGTAATCGCCTCCGACAGTTTGCGCAAAAGCCTGGATTACTCCCCCAACGAGGTTTCTCTGTCCAGTTTCCCGGGTGGTCATATGACGGTAGAAAAGCGGGAAATGGTGTCCAGCTGCCAGTATGACCTGCCACGAATGAAGGACGGCGTTCCCCGGGAATACCAGCGGGAAAGCGGTGAGATAGATCTGCATCAGGCCATGCTCCCTAATATCGAACGCTTGATTTTACCCAAGTTCCGCGATTTAGGCGGGCACTGGGCCGAGGAGGATATCAAAAAGCTTTATTCCCTCAATGTTTTTCAGGGGACCTCGCCCTTCTTCCTGCCAGATGCCCCTATGACCCGTATGGACTTCACCCGTGCGGTAATGAGGTCCTGTAATATCAGCCCGGAACAGCCCCAGAAAACTGGCCTGGTACGGACCCGCAAGGCCGCCTCCGAGGCTTCGCTGGTAAAGGATGTGCCGAGCAGTAATCCTGACTACCAATATGTAAAAGAAGCTATTAACCGGGGACTGGTGCAAGGGGTTGGCGGCTATTTCCTGCCTGATTCATCCCTGACGCGGGCGCAGGCGGTTACCATTCTGGTGCGGGGTCTGGGATTTGAATACAATGCTCCCGCCCCGGGATTTTTTACCCAGTTTCGCGATGATGCCGAAATCCCGGCCTGGGCCAAAGACAGCGTTTACATGGCCCGCCAGATCGGACTTTTGGCCGGAGACAGCAGCAATCGGGTGCATCCCAATCAGGTCATGACCCGGGCTGAAGCCTCAGCTATGCTGATTCGTTTCTTGAGCTTTCTGGAAAGGGATCTGCAACAGGATTACCGGGAAAATATCGTACTTTATAAATAGCCGCCGGGTTGATCAAAAGGTAGTTATAACGAAAGCGGTGAAACACCGATGACAAGAAACCGGACTTTTACAATTGTAATCATTGCTCTTCTCTGCCTGCTGGCGGTATGTTACCTGTGGCCGGCAGGGGTGGGGGCGGCTTTGCCTTTTAACAGCCGTTCAGACCTGTGGGATCCCGGCAAAAGTCAGCAGCAGCCGGTTTATACTTTTCCCCGGGCCGAGAAAACCAGCTATCAAATGGATCTGTATCTGGATACTTTAAACCGCACCGTTTATGGCCAATCCTTGATCAGCACCGTCAATTCCTCAGGCGGGGTTCTGGGGGAATTGTGGCTGACGGTATATCCTCAGGCCTTCCAGAGCAAAGGCTTAAGCCCTGCGCCGGCTGCAGCTTATTCTCAGGGCTTTTCCCGGGGGGGGATGCAGGTCAAGCAGATCCAGGTCAACGGAGAGAACAGCGAGTTCCTGATGGAGGACATCTCCTTGAAGATCATGCTGCTCCGCGAATTATTGCCCGAGCAGGAGATTGATATAAGGATATCCTGGCTGGCCGAGGTGCCTCGGGTTGGATATCGCTACGGGACCCGGGACGGGATTTTTATGCTGGGACATATCTATCCGGTCTTAAACACTTTGACCGCTGACGGCTGGTGCCTGCCGACCAATATTCCCTTTGGCGATCCCTTCTGTCTGAGCGCGGCTAATTATCTGGTACGCATTAACGCTCCGCAGCATTACCAGTTGTTAACCAGCGGGGAGAAAATCGCCGGCCTGGCCCTGGATAACGGCCGGGAAAACCATCTCTTCAAAGCTGAAATGGTGCGGGATTTCTCCCTGACCGCCGTTTCCGGTTATGAAAAACTGCAACAGCAGCACCAGAACACAACCTTGAACTGTTATGTCCCTCCCCGGCTGAAGGAGGAGGGAAAGCAGATGCTAGCGGAAGCCGGGCGAATTCTGGAGTATTTCAACTGCATGTGGGGCTCATACCCTTACGGCGAATTAAACCTGGTGGTGGCGCCGATGCATGGATTTGCCGGTATGGAATACGCAGGGGTGGTGTATGTGGCCGAGAACCAACTGAGCAGCCCGGGTTTAGGAAATTTGCTGGCTCATGAAATCGCCCACCAATGGTGGTATGGAATGGTGGGCAACGACCAGTATGATGAACCGTGGCTGGATGAAGGACTGGCCAGTTACAGCGCTTCATTGTACCTGAACTACCGGCAAGCCACAACCTCGTCTACGCCGATGGCCGTTCAAGCCATGAAACTGGATCGGGCTTTGCCTGAATTTTCCGGACCCGATCAATACCATTCCGTGGCCTACCAGGGCGGGGAATCATTCTGGTGGGCACTGGAGGAGGAGCTGGGCCATGACAAGGTGCAAAAAATCTTGCGCAGCTATTTGGCCAAATATAAATACCAGCTGGCTTCAACAGCGGATTTAAAACAGGTTATCAATCAGGAAGCACACCGCGATATGAGCAGCTTTTTTTCCAGATGGTCCCTGTGATTACACCAGGGCTCCGCATTCGCGCAGCAGCCTGGTTGCGATATCGGCCTGATCGTTGTCAGCTGTCATGGTCAGGATATGGTTGTAGCCTCCCTGATCAGAACCAAATGAGCCTGCCATCCCGCTGACATCCGGATCGGATCCCAGCAGGATTTGATGATGGCCCTGACGGGCCCGTCCTGATCCCAGGACCAGGGCGGTTAAGCTGGTTGCCGGGGTACTGTAAACCGTTCTGCCCGGAACCGGTACGATGGTATCTACAGATATGTCTTGAAAACCATGTCGAGTTAAAACCTGAGCCGCTTTGGCAGCTTCGCCTTCATCGCGGAAATAGGCCAGAATTGACCGGTTACCCCTATCTAAGCGCATTTCCTTAGCCTCCTTGAATAATTTCAGGACATTTGCTCAAAAATTGGCCGAGTCACCTGTTTATAGTTTGTGCCCGGATAAGGTAGAATATATGTGGTAAATAAAGCACTGAGGAGGTCGTTCATGAACCCCATTGAGGAGATCAAATCCGCTTTGCGAAGCATGATCATATCAGCATTGAATCAGGCCCGGGCTGAGCAAGCCCTTGTTTTTGATTTTATCCCCGATTTTGTGATTGAAGTGCCGCGGGAAAAAGGGCATGGGGATTTTGCCTGTAATGCGGCCATGCTGATGGCAAAATCGGCCCGCCGGGCGCCCCGTGAAATTGCCCAGATTATAGTTGACCACCTTGACCGGCAGGCTCTTTCGCATCTCGACCAGGTAGCTGTGGCAGGGGCTGGATTTATAAACATGTACCTGCGCTCCGATTGGCTATATAAGATCCCGGCCCTGGTGATGCGGATGAAAGAGGCCTATGGCTCGGCCCCCCGCAACGGTAAACGGGTTCAGGTGGAATTCGTCAGTGCCAATCCCACTGGAAACCTGCATATGGGCAATGCCCGCGGCGGAGCTATCGGCGATACCCTGGCCAACGTGCTCCATTATGCCGGCTATGACGTGGAACGTGAGTTTTACATCAATGATGCCGGCAATCAGATTGAAATATTTGCGGAATCCCTTGAAGCCCGGTACCTGCAGCTTAGCGGGCAAAATGTGACCTTCCCGGAAAACGGCTATGCCGGCCAGGACGTGGTGGATACGGTAAAGAGCATCAGGGCCCGGGAAGGAGACAGCCTCCTGCAATTAGATTCCCGGGAACGGCAGCAGAGACTGGTGGCTATGGCCCTGGAAGAGAAGCTGGCTTATATCCGCCACACCCTGGAAAGCTTTGGCATCAGCTATGATTTGTGGTACAGTGAAAAAACGCTGCATGAGAGCGGACAGGTCAAGGCCGTGATCGAGGAACTGAGGCAAAAAGGCTACATATACGAGAAGGACGGGGCTCAATGGTTTAGGACCACTCTATTGGGTGATGAAAAGGACGAGGTGGTCATCCGCGCCAACGGACTCCCCACCTATTTTGCAGCCGATATCGCCTATCATAAAGATAAATTCGAGCGGGGCTTTGATTGGGTCATAGATGTATGGGGAGCCGACCATCATGGCCATGTGGCCCGTATGAAAGGAGCCATGGCCGCACTGGGATATGACCCCGCGCAGCTGGACGTGATCTTGATGCAGCTGGTGCGCTTGTACCGGGGCGGGCAGATTGTGCGCATGTCAAAACGCACCGGAACTACGGTTTCACTGGATGAACTGATCGAAGAAGTCGGCAGGGATGCGGCGCGTTTCTCCTTTGTGATGCGCAACCCCGACAGCCACCTGGATTTTGACATGGAACTGGCCAAACAGCAGAGCCTGGAAAATCCGGTTTATTATGTGCAGTATGCTCACGCCCGCATCTGCAGCATATTCCGCCAGGCTGGGGCCGCCGGTGTAAAATGGGATCAAGGAGAAACGCCAGATATTGCGGTGCTTAACCAGGCCGAAGAGATCGCTATATTGAGAAAAATCGCCGAGTTCCCCATGGAGGTGGAGGTTGCCGCCAAAACCCTGGCGCCGCACCGTATCGCGCGTTATTCCCTGGATCTGGCTGCTTTATTTCACAGTTACTATAACCACTACCGGGTTCTGCAAGAAAATGCGGCTCTGCAAACCGCGCGCTTAAACCTGATGAAAGCCATCCAAATAGTTATTGCCAACTCGTTGTCCATTATCGGGGTGACAGCCCCGGAGCACATGTAGGAGGTATAGCATGAAAACACGCAAAAAGAGTGAAGCTGATTGGGCTGTAGAGATTCTCACTGTCAATGGGGAACCGATGCACTATCTGCAGCTGATCACCGAGATTGCCGAAAAGATGGGGAGAAAGACTGACATCGGGACCCTGACCTCCATTTACACCCGCTTGAATCTTGACAACCGTCTTATTTACCAGAGTGAAGGCTACTGGTTTTACCACGTCAATCGGGCCACCAGGAGGGAATAGCTTATGATGATAAACTGGTTGGGCCATGCTTCGTTTTTGATCGACAGCCCCCTGGGCCGGATTATAACCGATCCTTTTGAGAAGAAACTGGGTTATCAGGAGTATCGTCAGCCGGTTGACATCGCCACGGTGAGCCATCAGCACTGGGATCATAATGCTGTACAGGTATTGCAGGGCGATCCCCGCATCATCTCGCAACCCGGGGTTTTCCAAATCGGCCAGATTCGCATTGAAGGCATGGAGAGCTTTCACGACCGCAAGAAGGGTCAGCAAAGGGGGCGGAATATCATTTACAAGATCGCTGCGGAGGGCTTGGATATTGTACACCTGGGCGATCTCGGCCATATCCTTGAGCCCCGGCAGATAGAGGCCATTGGCAATGTGGACATTCTGCTTCTTCCGGTAGGGGGCATATACACCATAGATGCCCAGGAGGCCAGAGTGGTGGCGGAACAACTAAACCCTGTCATCATCGTGCCTATGCATTATAAAACTAAACACCTCAGCTTCGAGCTGGATCCTTTGGAGAGGTTTACCGGCCAATTCGAAAAAACTGTCAAAAGGCCTTCTCTGCAGGTCAGCGCCGAGGACCTCCATGAATCGGCTGGCGTTGTAGTGCTGGACTATCCCGGCAGTTGACCTTAAATGATAAAGAGGTGTACAATTCATAAGAATGGGTAGTTCGAACCACACCAGGGAAAGCGGGGATCGGGAAAGTGACCAAGTACATATTCATAACAGGGGGCGTTGTTTCTTCGCTAGGTAAGGGAATCACGGCTGCATCATTGGGAAGGTTGTTGAAGAGCAGGGGACTTAAAGTAGCTTTACAGAAATTTGACCCCTATATTAATGTAGACCCGGGCACGATGAGCCCTTACCAGCACGGAGAGGTTTACGTAACCGAGGATGGAGCGGAAACCGACCTTGATGTGGGGCATTATGAGCGCTTTGTGGACGAGAACCTTACCCGCCTTTCCAATTGTACTACCGGACGCATCTACCAGGCGGTGATAGATAAAGAAAGACACGGGGATTACCTGGGACAGACGGTTCAAGTTATTCCGCATATCACCAACGAAATTAAAGAGCGGGTCTTGCTGATTGAAAAAGCTGTAGGGCCCGATGTAGTAATAACCGAAATAGGCGGGACAGTGGGCGACATCGAGTCTCTGCCTTTTCTGGAAGCCATTCGGCAGCTGAAGTTCGATCTGGGCAGAGACCGGGTGTTATACATTCACGTTACCCTGGTGCCGCACATCAAGGCGGCCGGGGAATTAAAAACCAAGCCCACCCAGCACAGTGTAAAAGAATTGAGGAGTATCGGGATTCAACCCGACATACTGGTGTGCCGCACTGAGAAGGAGCTTTCCATGGATCTCAAGGCCAAAGTCGCCTTGTTTTGCGACGTGGACCGGGAGGCAGTCATCCAGCTCATAGACGCTTCTTCTATTTATGAAGTCCCCTTGATGCTGGCCAAAGAGGGGCTTGACCTCCAGGTGCTAAAGCGGCTCGGCTTGGAATGCGGTCCGCTCGATCTGGCGGAATGGGAAACCATGGTGGATAAAATCCTTCATATGGACAAGCAGGTCGTTATCGGTCTGGTGGGCAAATATGTGGAGCTGCCGGATGCTTATTTGAGCGTGGTGGAATCATTGAAACACGCCGGTTTTCAGTTTAACTGCGATGTCAAGATCAAGTGGATTTATGCTGAACAGCTGGAGAAGGAAGGCCCGGAACCATTGCTGGCGGATGTGGACGGCATACTCATTCCGGGTGGTTTTGGCGAGCGGGGCATCGAAGGCAAGATCATGTCCGCCCGGTATGCGCGCGAAAAGCAGATTCCTTTCCTGGGTATTTGTTTGGGAATGCAATGCGCGGTGATTGAATTTGCGCGCAATGTGTGCGGTTTTAAAGGGGCCAACAGCTGTGAATTTGACCCCAATGGTCCGCACCCGGTGGTGCATCTGATGCCTGATCAGGAGCATGTCGAAGACAAAGGCGGAACCATGCGCCTGGGGGTTTATCCCTGCCACATCGCAGCCGGCACCACAACCCATCATCATTATCAGCAGTCGGTGATTCAGGAACGGCATCGCCATCGCTATGAGATTAACAATGAATATCGTGATGAACTGGTAAAGCACGGTATGATTATCAGCGGCCTATCTCCTGATAAGCGTTTGGTTGAGATTATCGAAATAAGCGACCACATCTATTTTGTGGCCTGTCAATTCCACCCCGAATTCAAATCCAGGCCCAATCGGCCGCATCCTTTGTTTACGGGGTTGATAGAAAACAGCCTCAAATACCGGCAATCTAGAGAAAGTCTGCTTTGCTAATTCCTCTGTTCATATCCGGATGGATACCTGCCAATTATCCTGGCAAGAATAGTGTTGAGCATCTCTGAAGGGGAAACAGATGTACAAAACCAGAATTATCGAGGCCAAGGATAAAGCCAGCTATAATCGTTTCATTGCCCAGCATCCCAAAGGGCATTTTCTGCAATTATGGGAATGGGGGCAGGTGAAGAATCTGACCGGCTGGAAACCGATAAGACTGGTCCTGGAAAAGGACGGACAAATCAGGGCAGCTATGCTGATCCTCAAACGCACCCTGCCCATCCCGCTGGTTAAACGCGCCATTTTTTACTCCCCGCGCGGCCCTGTGGCCGATCAGGATAATGCCGAAGAGCACCGGCTGTTATTTGCAGCTGCCAGGCAGATTGCCCGCCGCGAGGGGGCAATTTTCGTGAAAATCGACCCCGATATCCCGGCCCAGAACCAGAACTATGCCAAAATGCTGTCTGCCTGCGGTTTTCAGCGTCAACTGTCGGGGCTCAACTTCGAAGGAGTGCAGCCCAACTATGTGATGCGCCTCGATCTTACCCCCGAGCCGGCTGAACTGCTGGCTGATATGCACCCAAAATGGCGCTACAATATCAAACTGGCGGGAAGAAAAGGAGTCACCGTCACTCAGGCTGAAGAACGGACAGATTTAGAGGTTTTTTACTCCATATTGGAGGAGACTGCCCAACGGGATCATTTCCTGATAAGAGGCTATTCGTATTTCGAATCTATCTGGGATCATATGATCGCCAATGGTTATGCCCGCATATTTCTGGCCCATTATCAGGGGGAAATCGTGGCCGGAACCCTGGCCTTTATTCTGGGCGACAAGGCCTGGTATCTTTATGGCGCGTCCAGCAACCGCCACCGCAATGTAATGCCAAATTACCTTTTGCAGTGGGAAATGATCCGCTGGGCCAAAGCGCAAGGATGCACAGTGTATGATTTTCGAGGGGTATCCGGCGATTTGGATGAAGAGAACCCCTTATACGGACTGTATCGTTTTAAAAAAGGATTTAACGGGGTATTAACTGAATTTGTAGGTGAATGGGATTTCGTCTACCGGCCTGTTTGGTATTGGCTGTGGACCCGGATGCTGCCGGTTTATTTAGGGCGCAGACGCGGTCTTGCAGGCCAGGGGGGCGACTGATACAGTTATGCACGACAAATGGGTAGAGATTGATGATGATGCCATACTCCATAATCTAACCGGAGTGCGCTCGCTGCTGTCAGAACAGACCAGACTGATTGCAGTGGTAAAAGCCAATGCTTACGGGCATGGCATGGTGGAAACCGCCCGCCTCCTGGCAGATAACGGGGTTGAGTATTTTGCGGTCACCTTTTTGGATGAAGCCCTGCAGTTGCGTGAAGCTGGATTAGAGGAAGCCATATTGCTGCTCAGTCCACTGGCGGACCAGGCCTCACTGCAAAAGGCTATCAGGGCACAGATTACGGTGATGATTTCCGGCCCGGATGACGCTGTCCTGGCCGCTCAGGTCAGCCAGACTGAACAAATCATGCTGTCGGTTCACCTTAAGCTTGAAACCGGTCTGAACCGTTTTGGCCTCTCTTATGAGGAGGTCATTAAGGTTTGTGAGGCATTAAGTCGCAATCCCTACATATACATTGAAGGGATATATACTCACATGGCTCATGCGGGTGCCAGCGACCCTAATTTTACTTTAAAGCAGTATGAGTGTTTTATGCAAACCGTCAGAAGCCTGGAGGAAAGGGGTTATAATATTCCTATAAAGCATTGTGCCAACAGTGCGGCGACACTGCGGTTTCCGGAGATGCACCTGGACGCGGTGCGCATTGGAACACTGCTCTCGGGACAGTATCCAGTCGGTAAGATGCCTAAACCGATCACGCTCCGGGATCCGTTTCAGTACAAGACCCGCATCATTTCCCTCAATGAGCGCCCGGCGGGCAGTTATATGGGATACTTCAGAACTTATCGCCTACGGAGAGCGGCCCGCATTGCAGTTTTGCCGGCAGGTTTCATTGACGGGGTGGCGGTAGATGTGTCCAATCCGCCGGCAGGGGGGCTAGACGCCTTAAAAAGAGCCATAAAGATGCTGTTGGCCTGGCTGCGTTTCTCCAGGTTTACCGCCCGGGTGTATATACAGGGCCATCCCTGTGCGGTGGCCGGCAAAGTATTCATGCAGCTTACGCTGGTGGAACTGCCCGCTGATCTGGAAGCCGGGGTGGGAACGGAAGTATCCCTGCCGGCCAAAAAATCCCTGGTTTCACCGGCAATTAAACGCATTCATAGCAGAGTACAGTATAAGGCTGCAGTCAACAGTCATTGAGAAGAGGAGGTTGACGGTGAAGAAGAGGATTGTGATAGGATTAATACTGGTTTTTCTGCTTATCCTGTTGATTATGGCAGTTCAGAGCATCAGCCAGCCCCAGGCCGGTTTAAAAAGCATTGGCAAAATCGGGGTTATTGAGGTTTCCGGCACCATTACCGGTACCAGCACGTCAAATCTCCTGCAGGGCACTACTGCCAGCGCCCGAGACATTATGGCTATCATCCGCCAGGCAGCAGCCCGTCAGGATATCAAAGCGGTAGTGCTTAGAGTCGACAGCCCCGGAGGAACCTCTGTAGCCTCACAAGAAATCGGGGTGGAGCTTGATAAGCTCAGGGCGACCGGAAAACCGGTTATAACCTCGATGGGGGATGTGTGCGCCTCTGGCGGTTATTGGATCGCCTGCAGCACGGACCATATCATGGCCAACCCCGCCACTTTAACAGGCAGCATCGGGGTTATTATGCAGATGCAGAACATCGAAGGACTGTACGAAAAGCTTGGGGTTAAAGAGGTGGTCATCAAAAGCGGCCAGCATAAGGATATCGGATCTCCTTTCCGCGATCTTTCTCCAGAAGAACAACAAATATTACAGGGTATTGTACAGGACTCCTATCAGCAATTTATTGATCAAGTGGTGAAAGGCCGCGAGGGCAAAATTACCCGTGAACAATTGATGCCCCTGGCCGACGGAAGGATTTTCACCGGAGCCCAGGCCAGAGATTTGGGGTTAGTGGACAGTTTGGGAGATTACTATGACGCGATCGAGCAGGCCAAAGTCATGGCAGGTATACAGGGAGAAGTTCCTATTGAGGTGCTCAACCAGCAGGACATGTGGAAACGCCTGGTTACCAGCCTGGAGAGCACCTTCCTGGGTAATCAGCCAACTACCAGGTTATATTATTAACTAGGGGGACTGGGTTTGACCATATTGGATGTGCTTTACGGATTAATCTTTCAACCGCAGGGCACCATGCGGGAATTAGCCCGCACACGGCCTTTGTTGGCGGGCTTCCTGGTTTTTATAGGGGTCTATTTCGCCAATTATCTTTTGCAGGAGGCCAGCAGCGCCATCAGTCAGAACGGATTAGGATTGCCAGGATACGCTTCATGGATGCTGGCGAGCCTGGGGGCCGTTACGGCAGTTGTGATATGGTTTGTTTCCGCAGGTCTGTTTTCCCTGCTGGCAGAGATTATTTACGGGTACGGCAATGGCAAAGCGGTTTTGAGCTGCCTGGGCTTTGCGGTTTTTCCCGGCATTTTGGGCCCGGCTTTATATTATGCCGCAATTTTATTGGACCTGCCCGGCGTGGGCGCCTTGTTGTATCTCCTGTCCGGTTTATGGGTGATAGGATTGCAGGTTCTGGCAGTGCGTGAGGCCTTAACCTTGACTACCGGGCAGGCGGTCTTGATATATTTGTTGCCGATGGCATCATTTCTCTTGATCGGGGCGTTATTGCTGATCATCGGCGGCCTGGCTTTGAGTTCTTTACCTCTGCTTTAGAAGGATGTTCATCATCGATGCAGAATTGTAAATATATGTTCATGTAGGGGGAGGGGTAGCTGAAATGCGCCATGAAATATTGATTGTGGATGACCAAAAGGGAGTGCGCCGCTTATTAGAAGAACTATTCAAGAAGGACGACTGGATTGTCCATACGGCCTCCGATGGGTTAGAAGCCATTGCCAAGATTGACAGTATAACACCCCATATTATCTTAATGGATATGAAAATGCCTAATATGAACGGCCTGGAAGCCTCGCAAAAAATCCTTGAAAATCACCCTGAATTGACCATCGTTATGATGACCGCCTACGGGGAGATGGATGTTATTAAAAAAGCTCTTGATGCCGGGGTAAAAAGGTGTATTACCAAGCCTTTTGACATAATGAATCTACGTCAGGTAGTGCAGCAAATGGTAAGTGCAGAACAGGTTCAATAATTTACAACGAGGTGATTAATATGCCGCTGGTGGGGGTTGATACCCTGTTGGAGCATGCCCAGAAGGAAGGCTATGCGGTAGGTGCTTTTAATGCCAATAACATGGAGATCGTTCAAGCCATAATCCAGGCTGCGGAGCTGGAGAGATCTCCGGTAATCATGCAGGCCAGCCAGGGCGCCATCAAGTATGCCGGCCTGGATTATATTACCGGAATGGTCAAAATTGCCGCAGAGAAGAGTCCGGTTCCGGTAGCCCTGCACCTTGATCACGGCACCGACTTCGATCAGGTGATAAGGTGCATCCGCAGCGGGTTCAGTTCGGTGATGTATGACGGCTCCAAGTTGAGTCTTGAGGATAATATCGCTACCACCAAAAAAATACTGGAGATCGCCAACCCCATAGGGGTATCCGTAGAAGCTGAACTGGGGAAAATAGGCGGAACCGAGGATGACATTCATGTAAGCATGCGTGAAGCCACCTACACCGATCCCGAGGAAGCCCGCTATTTTGTAGAACAGACCGGCGTAAAAAGCCTGGCTATAGCCATCGGCACCGCTCATGGGCAATACAAAGGCGAGCCCAAGCTTGATTTTGAGCGCCTGGCCACCATTCAAGGCCTGGTGAACATCCCCATAGTCTTGCACGGGTCTTCCGGGGTGCCGGATGAGGCAGTGCGCCAGGCCATCTCATTGGGGGTGCGCAAGGTTAACATCGATACCAATATCCGAGAAGCCTTCGTAGGGGCGATGAGAGAGGTTATCGAAAATAAACCGGATGAAATCGATCCCCGCCAGATCCTGGGCCCGGCTCGCGAAGCGGCTGTAAACATTATCCGCGATAAAATGAGGGTCTTTGGAAGCAGTGGCAGGATCTAGAAAAAGGAGGCGCAAGTGCGAATATTTATCGATTCAGCGAATATCGCCGAAATACGCGAAATACATTCCCTGGGATTTCTTGATGGAGTCACCACCAATCCAACCCTGGTAGCCAAGGAAGGACGCGACTACCATCAGGTGATCAGCGAGATCTGTAATCTGGTGGATGGTTCCATCAGCGCCGAGGTCATCGCCTTGGACTATCCGGGCATGATGCAGGAGGCGCGGCAGTTGGCTGAGATACATCCCAATGTGGTGGTGAAGATTCCTCTCACTGAAGCTGGGCTCAGGGCCATATCCAGCCTGAACAAAGAAGGGATTGACACCAACGCCACCCTGGTCTTTTCGTGCAACCAGGCCATACTGGCGGCTCGTGCCGGGGCCAGTTATGTGAGCCCGTTTATAGGGCGGGTCGATGATATCAGTTATGATGGGATGGCATTGCTGAAGGACTTGATCGAGATTCTGGATCAATACATGTTAGACACCGAGGTTATAGCAGCCAGTATCAGGCATCCCATGCATGTTACCGCTTCAGCCCGCGCCGGCTGCCATATAGCAACGGTTCCTTATGCGGTGATCAAACAGATGATCAAGCACCCGCTGACCGATGCCGGTATTGATAAATTTATGAATGATTGGAAGCAGGTTTTTTAGAATCTGAGGCAGGGGGTAAAGATTGTGGAGAGGGAATTAGCATTGGAATTTGCCCGGGTCACCGAGGCTGCCGCTCTGGCAGCTTCCCGTTGGGTGGGCAAAGGCAATAAAGAAGCCGCTGATGATGCTGCAGTAACTGCCATGCGGGTTATGTTTGATACTGTTGCTATTGACGGCATTGTCAAGATCGGCGAAGGGGAGATGGACGAGGCCCCCATGCTGTACATAGGCGAGCGGGTAGGAATGGGTGTGCCTCCTGAAGTTGACATTGCCGTTGATCCCCTGGAAGGGACAACTATCGTAGCCAAAGGCGGCGTCGGAGCGATTGCAGTCCTGGCGGCTGCTCCCCGGGGATCTCTATTGCATGCCCCTGACATGTATATGGACAAAATAGCGGTGGGACCGGAATGCAAAGGCCGAGTTCACCTGGACGCGCCGGTCAAGGAGAATCTGAAAGAAGTGGCCCGGGCCTTGCATAAACTGATCAGCGAAGTAACCGTGGTTATTCTGGACCGTCCCCGTCATGAACACATCGTGGAACAGGTCCGCCAGGCCGGAGCCCGCATTCGCCTGATCACCGACGGAGATATTTCGCCGGCTGTAGCTGCAGCCTATGAAGATTCCGGAGTCGATATTCTGCTGGGCATCGGCGGAGCGCCCGAAGGGGTGATCAGCGCGGCCGCGCTTAAGTGTCTGGGCGGCGATTTTCAGGCCCGCTTAACGCCTGAAGGCCCTGAAGCGCCTGAAGAGATCCGGCGCTGCAAGGAAATGGGCATAGAGGATATCAACACCGTGTTTACCATTGACGACCTGGTCAAATCAGAGGACGTTATTTTTGTAGCCACCGGTATCACCGGATCGTTTTTGCTTAAAGGAGTGCGCTACCATAAGCGGCGGGCCACTACCGATACGCTGGTGATGAGGAGCCTGTCAGGAACCATTCGCCGTATTATTGCCGAGCATCATCTTGATAAAAAACCATTATTCAGAGATAATCGTATTAAGCTGAGGATGGACTAAGCCGGTAAATTTTGCGATTTATTGGATTATCCGTTTAAATTTATGGGATAATATCTGGCAGAGGCTTATCAAAAGTGCTATCTCAACCTTCGCCCAGCGTGACGTGCTGGGGCTTCAATCTGATGAACAAACCCTCATAATATCATGTCGGTTGGTCCAACTGTAGATAATCAGAGCGGAACATTCACTTGTGATGGCTATAATTGAGTTTTTAAGGACTTATTATTGGTGTTGACCGATAAGTAGTAGATTATGTAAATGAAAGGATGTTGGTATGAAGGGAGGACAACGGGAAGAAAAGGTGAATATCTCCGAACTGGACAACAAAAATATGTTGGAGTTATACCAGATTGCCCGGGATTTGAACCTGGCCGGATATTCCAAGCTGCGTAAGAAGGAATTGGTATTCGAGATTACCAAAGCCTTAACCCATTCCGATCAGCTCTTGCAGGCTCAGGGAATTCTGGAGATTATGCCGGATGGATATGGATTCCTGAGGCCGTTTGGTTACCTGCCCAGTCAGGACGATATTTATGTTTCACCTTCCCAGATAAGGAAATTTGAATTGCGTACCGGCGACCATGTAAGTGGTCAGGTACGATCTCCCAAGGATAATGAGCGGTTTTTTGCCTTGCTCAAGGTGGAGGGCGTTAACGGCTTCCCGCCAGAAGAATCTATCAAAAGAATCCATTTTGATGCCTTAACCCCCCTGTATCCGACCGAAAGGCTGAACCTGGAGACCGTACAGCGCGAGCTGTCCACCCGCATCATCGACCTGATTGCGCCAATCGGCAAGGGACAGCGCGGTCTGATCGTGGCTCCGCCTAAAGCCGGCAAGACCATCCTGCTGCAGAAAATTGCCCAGGGCATCAGCGAAAATCATCCGGATGTCGTATTGATCATACTGCTGGTAGATGAACGCCCTGAGGAAGTTACGGATATGCAGCGCTCCACCAAAGCGGAGGTGGTGTCTTCTACCTTTGACGAGCCTCCGGAAAACCACGTGAAAGTAACCGACATGGTTCTGGAACGGGCCAAACGGCTGGTGGAACATAAAAAAGACGTGGTTATTCTCATGGACAGTGTCACCAGGCTGGCCCGAGCCCACAACCTGGTGGTGCCTCCCAGCGGCCGGACACTATCCGGCGGCATTGACCCGGCCTCGCTTGATAAACCCAAACGCTTCTTCGGGGCGGCGCGCAATATCGAAGAGGGAGGCAGCCTGACTATCTGTGCCACGGCTCTGGTTGAAACCGGTTCGAGGATGGACGAGGTCATTTTTGAGGAATTTAAGGGCCGGGGCAACATGGAGCTGGTACTGGAAAGAAAGCTGGCCGAAAGGCGTATATTCCCGGCCATCGATGTCAAACGATCCGGCACCAGAAAAGAAGAGCTCTTGCTGAGCGGCGAAGAGTTAGAACTGATGTGGAATCTGCGCAACATGTTCAGTGATTATAATCCGGTTGAAACCATGCAGATGATATTAGATACCATGAAAAAAACCAAGACCAATAAGGACTTGTTGCGAGCGGCTCCGTTGGTTTTTGGAAAAACCGACCATGCCCGAAAATCCTACTAAAATAAGGAAAAAATCCCATCTGAGTAGTTGTTTCTCAAATATGGATGAATAAATGCCTTGGCTTATGTGGAGACTATGGTATATGTTGACTGTTGGTCTTCAAAAGCGAGGTGTACTATGAAAAGGAAATGGATCAGCTCACTGCTGGTTGGCATTATCTTTCTGGGCAGTGTAGTGGGCCCGGTTGCGGCTGCACTCTGTCCGGGGGATTTCCTACCGTGGATGTCTGCAGCTACCGCAGAGCCTGAAACCGGGCTCAGTAGCAGCAGGGATCATGTGGTAAGAAATGGCGATACCCTGTGGGCATTATCCAGGGAATATCATGTTGATTTAGATGCGCTCTTATTGATGAACAACCTTGATGAGGATGATTTGCTGACTGTAGGCAGAACCTTGAAAATACCGATTTCAACCTGCACAGTGAAGAAAGGGGACACCTTATCTTTGCTGGCCTCCAGGTATAAGGTGAGTGTAGAGGCTCTAGCCATGGCCAACCAGGGCAAAGATCCTTACCAGCTAGAGGTCGGAGATGTATTGATTATCCCCGGCTTCGAGGCAGACAGCATTGCTGCCAGCAGTACTCCCTCCCGGGGCTATAGCATCGATCTTGCCGCTTTTGGATGGCCGGTAAGCGGTGAGGTCACTTCAGCTTATGGTTGGAGAAAATCAGGATTTCATCATGGCGTGGATATTGCTCAGGAAACCGGCACCCCCATCAAAGCGGCTGCTGATGGAATCGTTATCTTCAGCGGCACCAAACCCATCTACGGAAAAACCGTGATTATCAGCCACAATGATGGCAGGGAGACCCTCTATGCACATGCCCAGAGTATTCTGGTTCATAAAAATCAGAGGGTTCGCAAAGGACAGATTATTGCCCTGGTAGGCACCACCGGACGAACTACCGGACCCCATGTGCATTTTGAGGTTAAACTTAACGGAAAAACGGTTAATCCGCTAAGCCAATTGCGTTAACTGCGTTAAATATCACGCCCCCATATGGGGGCTTTTTTTATGGGTAGATTTGAGATAGGCTATTACTAGTTATAGTCAGCCGGAGAGGAAATTCGCAACCAATATGTATTATGTAATGTACAGCAATGAGAATGGGGAATGGATGGAGCATCCTGATTTAGCCATGTTAGGGCGGAGCGGAAACAGCTGGGTGATTCCGGAGCAGAGTGAAATGATTCCGCTTCCTTCCGGGTCATCCCTGGTAAATATACCCGGTTATTTCCCGGTGGGCCTGGAAAATGACAACCAGGCCATGTGCCTGAACAGTGATCCCGGCTGCCCCGGGAAAAGAGCGGGCGTTGTGGCCGCATTGCTCCCGCAAGGCTTTACCCGCACCCTGCTGCCGGCCTGTATACCCCGGGCCCAAGGAGGAGTCATTCCTCTTCTGGGGTATACTGCCGTAGGTTTTCGGGGTGATAAGGTCTATGCGGCGGCAGTGCAGAGCGACCGCCATCATTCCTGGCACCCGCGGTATTATAACACCGAACAGCTCAGCCGGCGTATCCACCGCATGCTGAGGAGATTTCCCCATAATCGCATCCTGCGTCAATTGGCCAAATGTTCCCTGCAATACGGATGCTTCACCGCACAGAATATGTTTTACCAGCGTTGGGAGGCGGGCATTCCGAGCACCCCGGCCTGCAATGCCAATTGCCTGGGCTGCATATCGGAGCAGCATGGTGAGGCCGATTCGCCTCAGCATCGCCTGGGTTTTGTGCCCACCGTTGATGAGATTGTGGAACTGGGAGTCAATCACCTCAAAAACGCGCCCCGGGCCATAATCAGCTTTGGGCAGGGGTGCGAAGGCGAACCCTCCCTCAATGCCGACTTGATAGCCCCGGCCATTGGTCGCATGCGTCTCCAAACCCCGGGTGGCACCATTAATATCAATTCACATGGCGGCAATCATAAACAGCTCCAGAAGATATTTAAGGCCGGCTTGGATGCCATCAGGGTGACCATATTCTCCCTGGTGGAAGAAAACTATAATCTTTACCATCGCCCCCAGAACTATAAACTGGGGCAGGTGTTCAACTCCATTAAAGCCGCCCTGGATCAAAACATTCAGGTTTCGCTTAATCTTTTGGTCCTGCCGGGATTTACCGATCAGCCTCAGGAAGTTGAGGCCTTGCTTGGTTTTCTGGAGGAGAATCCGGTTGACATGATTCAAATGCGCAACCTCAATATCGACCCGGACGTGATCGATCAGCATATGGGGTTTAAGAGCGCCGGAATAGGCATAACCTCTATGATTGCGACCTTGCAAAGGGAAGCCCCTGCAGTAAGGCTGGGATCTTATACCCATGAGGTTGACAAATATTAGGAATTGAAAGCGAGGGATTACTGCATGAGCATCCCCGGGCCATATACCAGCAAAGAGGTCGCCAGTTTAGCATCCGGAGCGCAGTTCTGGGGCAAATACATGGTTGCCGAGAAAAATCAGCGTAAAACCAGAAACGGCCGGGATATTATCAACCTGCGGCTGGCGGACAGCTCGGGCTCGATCGAGGTGGTGGTGTGGGACAATTGCCAGGTGCAAGGAGATTTGCATAAAGGAGTGGTGATCGGTATGCAAGCCGATACCAGCCTGTACAACAACCGTCAGCAGATTACCGCCAAACGCATCAAGATTCTCGATGAGAATCCTTCCGCTTACCTTTTGGCGGCCCCCGTTCCCCGTGAAACCTTGATGGCAGAATTGAAACAGGCGGTGGAATCTATTGCCGACCCGCATTTATCCTTTTTGCTTCAGACGATATTAACCCCGCAATGCATCGCCGACTTCAGCACCACGCCAGCGGCCAAACGCATCCATCACAACTATATGGGCGGACTGTTGGAACACACTCTGGCTGTGGTCAAGCTGTGTCAGCACGCCGCTCAACTCTATCCAGAACTGAATCGGGATCTGCTGGTTGCCGGCGCTATTCTTCACGACATCGGCAAGATGAAAGAGTATGAGCTGCAGGTGGTGCCGGAATATACCCTGGAGGGTAAACTGCTGGGACATATCGTCATGGGATATCAACTGGTAGACCAGGCCGTTCAAAAGATGCGCGCAGAGGGCTATGATTTTCCGCCTATGCTGGAAAACATGATCAAGCACCTCGTCCTCAGTCACCATGGCAGCCTGGAATATGGCTCCCCGGTCAAACCGCTTTTCCCGGAAGCCTTCCTGCTGCACGTTATGGATAACTTGGACGCCAAGATGTTCGTCTATTTCGAGAAGATGGCTCAAACCGAAAATGTGGAGCAATATGTCACCCCTTATGACAGCTTCCACCAGCAGCAGTTCTTCACTTATCGCTATAGACAGGAAATGCCGCCCGACCCTGACGGCAAGCCGGAATGAGCATTTAGTTGCCGCTTGTGTTTTACAATCAGAATTGATATAATCGTTACTGCAGCGATTATGGCTGCAATTATCAGGAAGCAACCCGAAGCGAGGTGAAACCATGAAAGAAAAGATACATCCCCAGTATTCCAAAACCACGGCTAGGTGTGCTTGTGGCAATGAATTCGAAGTAGGCTCCACAAAATCCGGCATTCGCGTGGAGATTTGCTCCAAGTGCCATCCTTTTTATACTGGCAATAAGAGCCGGGTGGTTGATACCACCGGCAGAGTGGATAAATTTAAAAAGAAGTATGGTTTAGGGTAATAACAAGCAGCAGAGACGGGGTCTCTGCTCTTTTCTATGCAACATCAGAGCCGTTTTCAGGCTCTGATTCTGTTCTCGGCATTGCCAGGTGGTGAAAAATGCAAAAAAAGTTCCCTTATGGGGGTATGGCGGTAATCGAAGGTGTCATGATGCGCGGTCCCGCCAGAACCTCTATTGCTGTAAGGAAAAGCGACGGCACCATACAGGTGGACGAACAGCCCAACAATGACTGGGCCAAGCGATTTCCATTTCTTCAATGGCCATTTATTCGCGGCACCTTCGTCTTAATCGAATCGCTGGTGGTCGGGATAAAAATGCTCAATCATTCGGCCAACCTGGCTTTGGATGAGGATGAGGATGAACTCAGTTTTTGGGAAATCCTCATCACTATGGTGGTCGCTTTTGGACTGGCCATACTGTTGTTTATGGTCCTGCCAACTGCCATTGTACACTACTTGCAGGACTTTTTGGCCGGGCCCTGGGCGCAGAACCTGGTCGAGGGGTTTATTCGTATCGCCTTTTTCTTTCTGTATGTGATCGCAATCTCACGCATGCCCGATATAGCACGGGTCTTCATGTATCATGGGGCCGAACATAAAACCATTTTCGCCTATGAAGCGGGCGAACCGCTCACTGTGGATAATGTGAAGCGGCATTCATCCTTGCACCCCCGGTGCGGCACCTCTTTTTTATTGATAGTGATGATTATATCGATTGTGGTTTTTGCCCTGCTGGGTGAAGGCAGCCTGTGGTATCGGATATGGTCCCGCCTGGCTGTGCTTCCCATTGTAGCAGGATTGGGATATGAATTCTTAAAATTGAGCGGGCGATACTATGGAAAGGGCTGGCTGAATTTTTTAATAGCCCCCGGATTATGGATGCAGCGTTTGACCACCCGGGAACCCGACCATGATCAAATGGAGGTGGCCATTGCGGCCTTGCAGCGCCTCCTGGATGATGAAACCAAAGACCCGCCGGCAGAGCCCCAGGTCGAGCAGGCCACCGGATAATCCGCCCAGAGCTTTATCAAACGCCCCTAAGATCCCGACCTCTGTAGGTGGATGGGATAAACATAATTGTCTTCAGTAGTGAGTCGGGTCTCCTACTGAAGGGGCGTTTGATAAAACGCTCGCAGCGCGATGCACACGAAATGCGTAAGGAAGGCGGCTGTGCCGCCTGCATTTCGGCGCACAATTTACGCAAGCCTTCATTGAATCAGGAGGGATATCAGTGCTTTCCAAGCTGGACAACCTGGAAGACAAATATAATGAGCTGACCGAGCTTTTGAGCCGCCCGGAGACCATTTCCGACCAGCAAAAATATCAAAAGGTCGCCAAAGCACATGCAGATCTAACCGAGATTGTTGCTCAATACCGGCGCTATAAAACCATCAACTCACAGCTCCAGGAGGTTCAGGAGCTATTGAAAGAAGAACACGACCAGGAATTTCAGTCTCTGCTCGAGACTGAACTGGAGGATCTTAAAGCCGCCCGCGATGAACTGGAAGCTGTATTGAAGGTATTGCTCCTGCCCCGGGACCCCAATGATGACAAAAGCGTTATCATGGAAATCCGCGCCGGTACCGGCGGGGATGAGGCCGCGTTATTCGCTAACGACCTCTTCCGCATGTACAGCCGCTACGCTGAGGAGCAGGGCTGGAAGATAGACATTATGGATTCACATTATACCGACATCGGCGGTATCAAAGAATTGATCTTCGTCATCGACGGGCAGGGGGCCTACAGCAAATTGAAATATGAATCCGGAGTGCATCGCGTACAAAGGGTTCCCACCACCGAATCGGGAGGCCGGATTCATACTTCGGCCGCTACTGTAGCCGTGCTTCCTGAGGCCGAAGAGGTTGAGGTTAACATCGACCCGGCCGAAATCAGAGTGGACGTCTATTGTTCCAGCGGACCCGGCGGGCAATCGGTCAACACCACCCAATCCGCGGTGCGCCTCACCCATCTTCCCACCGGGCTGGTGGTGACCTGTCAGGATGAAAAATCACAACACAAGAACAAAGCCAAGGCTTTGCGAGTCCTGCGGGCCAGACTGAAAGAAATGCTGGAAGAAGAGAAAAACGCCGAATACGCCGGCACCCGCAAGAACCAGGTGGGAAGCGGGGATCGCAGTGAGCGTATTCGCACCTATAATTTCCCCCAGGGCAGGGTAACCGATCATCGTATTAACCTGACCCTGCATAAGCTGGATGTTATTCTGCAAGGACAGCTTAAAGAGATTATTGAGGCCTTGATCGCTCATGACCAGGCAGAACGCTTGAAACAGGTGGAGTAAGTGGCCCAGGATTGGACAATAAAGGAATTAATATCTTGGACGACCCGGTATTTTCAGGACCGAGGCATCGCCGCAGCTCGCCTGGAGGCGGAGATAATGCTGGCCTATGCCCTGGAGGAAGACCGGGTTTTTTTGTATACTTATTTCGATAAGCCGGTTAATCAGCAGGAGAGGGCAAGATTCCGCGGCCTTATCCAGAGAAGGGCCAGGCAGGAGCCGTTAGCCTACATCATCGGTGAGAAAGAGTTTATGTCCCTGAGCTTTGAGGTCAGCCCCCAGGTATTAATCCCCCGGCCGGAGACCGAACTCCTGGTAGAGACGGCTCTGGATTTGTGTCTTGCCAGGAAACTCCGCATTTGTGATATGGGGACCGGAAGCGGGGCTATTGCAGTCAGTTTAGCCTATTATTCAGCCGGGGGAAAGGTCACCGCCGTAGACGTATCCCTGCCGGCTATCGAGGTTGCCAGGCGCAATGCTGAGCGGCATGGAGTGCAGATAGAGTTTTGCCAGAGCGACCTTTTCGCCGAGGTCGATCCGGCTCAGGAGTACGACCTCATCACAGCCAACCTGCCGTATATAACGGCGGCAGAGTATGAGACCCTGGATGCGGGTATCCGCCGATATGAGCCCGAGCTAGCCCTGCTGGCCGGCGGAGACGGCCTGGATGTTTATCGAAGGTTCTTGCCAGAAGCGATGAAACGGCTCAGTCCGGGCGGGCATCTGCTGCTGGAGATCGGGGCCGGGCAGGGCCAGGCCGCTCTGGATATGGCCCGCCCGTATGGCTGCAGCCAGTTAGTGTCTGATTTGGCAGGCAAAGACCGCTTGATTGTCATCAGGGAGGAAAGCCAGAATGAGTACCCTCCGCTGGAAGATCGATAGAGAAAAGCCACAAAAAGAACTGATCGAAGAGGCCGCAGCCTTGCTGAAGCGCGGTGAACTGGTGGCTTTTCCTACCGAAACGGTTTACGGCCTGGGGGCTGATGTTTATAATCCCGAGGCGGTGCAGAGGATTTTCGAGGTAAAAGGACGCATACCCCGGAGCCCGCTCCTGGTGCATGTCAGCGATCTCGATCAGGTTAATCGGCTGGTCACGGTTATTTCACCCCTGGCCCGGCTGTTGATGGAGAGCTTCTGGCCGGGTCCCCTGGCTTTGATCTTGCCAGCCTCACCCCGGGTCCCCAAAGTTGTTTTAGGGGGAAAAGACAGTGTGGGCTTGCGAATGCCGGCTCATCCCGTAGCCCTGGCCTTGATAGAAAAATCCGGCCCTATAGCGGCCCCCAGCGCCAATCTGAGCGGTCGACCCAGCCCGGTATCGGCCGGGCATGTAATGGATGATTTGGATGGGCAGATTGCTGCCATACTGGATGCAGGACCAACCGATGTCGGCCTGGAGTCAACCATCGTGGATCTGAGCCGGGAAAAGCCCGAAATCCTGCGCCAGGGAGGCGTGCCTTTAGAGGAATTGGAAGCGATTCTGGGCTGTCGCCTGGAAGCCGTCACAAGGCCTAAACAGGCTTATAAAACCGGGGACTTAAGAATTGAACTCTGTGAGGATCGGGGACAGCTTCTGACTGCTCTTTCGGCCTGTCCGCATGGCACGGCAGCCCTGGTGCATTATGGGGAGCATCCCGCTCCGGGTATGGCTGATAGTCTTAAAGCATATACATTGAACTTAAAGGTGCAAGGCGGGGATTTATTCTCAATCATCCGCGAGGCTGAAACACAGGGTTTGCAGAGACTGATTTTTGCCCCGCTGCCGGCTGATTTGACCGGTTGGGGCCGGTCGCTGGCAGACCGCATCAGACGGGCCGCAGGGGTCAGTTGAATTATTTTACATAAGGAATCTTTTATCATTATGGGTGAACAATTTGTCACAGTAGCTATAATTGCAGTCGTTCTGGGAATGGATGCCTTTTCTCTGGCTCTTGGATTGGGCCTGAAAGGGGTATCCTATCGTTATGAAATAAAATTTTCCGGCCTGGTCGCCTTATTTCATGTTTTTATGCCCTTGATGGGCCTGTATCTAGGGGTCGTGTCGGGGAGGTTTTTAGGGGTATGGGCACAGCGGCTGGGTGCGGTTGTGCTGATATATATCGGGGTTAGCTTTTTGTTAAAAGGCTTGAAAGACATCCGCCCCCGCAGCTATTCATTTGCTGAAGCAGCTCAGCGGCGGGCTGCGTCAGGACCCCAGACCCTGAACAATATCTGGCTCTTGAGCTGTTCGGTGAGTATGGATGCTCTGGCGGTAGGATTTGGACTGGGTACTTTTCAGATGCCCCTTTTAGTCACAGTATTGACTATGGGGACTATAGCCGGTTTGTTGACCTGGTTCGGCTTCTTGGGAGGCCGCCTGTTGAACCGGCTGGTGGGCAGTTACGCGCAGATGATCGGAGGCCTGGTGTTGATTGCACTGGCTGTGAAACTGTTATGGTTCTAGAGGTGATCAATCTATGAAAATCCTTTTGGTTTGCACCGGCAATACCTGCAGAAGCCCTATGGCTGCAGCCATGTTGAGCAAAATCCTGCAGGACAAAGGGGCGGATTTCGAGCAATACCATATTGTCAGCGCTGGTCTTGCGGCCGGTTCGGGCTGGCCGGCCTCCCCCGGGGCGGTATACGCTATGCAGCTGCAAGGCCTGGACATCAGCGGGCATCGTTCCCAGCCCTTACATCAGGATCTGGTGGAGAAAGCGGATATAATATTGACAATGACAGCGACGCAGCGTGAGTACATGTTGGACAAATATCCGGACCACATGCGGAAAATTGATACCCTGGCGGGTATGGCCGGAGAAACCGGCCGGGATATACTCGACCCTTTTGGAATGGATGCGGTAAAATATGTGGAGAGTGCCAGTGAAATTAAGAGACTGATGATCAGGGTAGCAGATAAGCTGATTAGCAGGCTTGATGAGCAATGATTTTACAGGAGATGAAGTCATGAAGGTTGTTATAGGCAGCGACCACGCCGGAGTGGATTTGAAAGCTGATCTGATGGACATGCTCGGCGCCGGCGGGGTTGAAATATATGACTGCGGCACTTACAGCGGTGCATCAGTGGATTATCCCGACATTGCCGAGCTGGCAGCCGCCAAAGTGCTTGATTTAAAATGTCCGGGAATACTGATTTGCGGAACCGGGATCGGGATTGCCATTGCCGCCAATAAAATACCTGGAATAAGGGCCGCTGTTTGCCTCACCCCGGAAATGGCCCGATTGGCTCGTGAGCATAATGACGCTAATATCGTATCCATCGGGGCTCGTCTGCTGAAAGCAGAAACCGCCCGGGAAATAGTGAAAACATTTTTGTATACCGAATTTCTAGCAGGTAGACACCAGGCCCGGGTAGAAAAATTAAAGATGCTAGAAAAAAAATGTCGAGAGAGGGGTTAATTAAAATTGGATTATATCGAGCAGTACGTTAGAGAAGTCGACCCTGAGATCGCGGAAGCCATAGCCCTGGAAGAAAACCGCCAGGATCAGAAACTGGAGTTAATAGCATCTGAGAATTTTGTTTCGCGAGCAGTTATGGCGGCGCAAGGCTGCGTCATGACAAATAAATACGCTGAGGGTTACCCCGGCAAGAGATATTATGGGGGATGTGAATTTGTCGATGTAGCTGAGAATCTGGCCAGGGAGAGACTAAAAACACTATTCGGCTGTGAGCACGCCAATGTACAGCCCCATTCAGGAGCACAGGCCAACACCGCCGTCTATTTCGCGGCGTTAAAACCCGGAGACACGGTGATGGGTATGAACCTCAACCATGGCGGGCATCTGACCCATGGCAGTCCGGTCAATCTTTCCGGGAAATATTTCCGTTTCGTGGATTACGGTGTATCTCCGCAAACTGAGACCATCGATTATGATCAGGTGAGAGATGTAGCCAAAGAATGCCAGCCCAAAATGATTGTAGCCGGCGCCAGTGCGTACCCGCGCTTCCTTGATTTCGCCAAATTCCGCGAAATCGCCGACGAAGTGGGGGCATTTCTTTTTGTGGATATGGCTCACATCGCCGGCCTGGTTGCGGCAGGTCTGCACCCCTCTCCCGTCCCTTACGCTCATTTCGTAACCACCACCACGCATAAAACCCTGCGCGGCCCGCGCGGCGGTGTCATTTTGTGCGGAAAGGATTGGGCCCAGAAGGTGGATAGCGCGGTATTTCCCGGAATTCAGGGGGGGCCTTTGATGCATGTTATCGCTGCCAAAGCAGTATGTTTTAAGGAAGCCCTTAGCGATGATTTCAAAAAATATCAGGAGCAGATTGTTAAGAACGCGGCAGTTCTGGCCGCTGCGCTTTCCGAGCATGGGCTGCGCTTGGTTTCCGGTGGTACCGACAACCATTTAATGCTGGTTGATGTACGCCCCAAACAGTTGACCGGCAAGGCCGCCCAAGCCATTTTGGAAACAGTGAACATTACCGTGAACAAGAACACGATACCTTTCGACCCGGAAAAACCGATGGTGACCAGCGGGATCCGCATAGGCACGCCGGCTGTTACCAGCCGCGGGATGAACAGTGATGATATGAAACTGGTCGCCAGGGCCATAGCCATAGCCCTGGGAAACCCGGAAAACGAAGCAACACTGAACCAGGCTCGAGAAATAGTAGCTGGATTATGCAATAAATATCCGCTATACAAATAAAACGGGGAGCTAAACAGATGGATGCCAAAACATTATCCTTGCCAAAACTCAATCAGCTCAAGCCGACCCTGGAATCCACCGCATTGAAACTGATGGAGGAAGCCGGAGAACTGGCGCAGGTTATCGGTAAGTACCGGGGTTTGTCAGGGGAACAGGTTCACCTTGATGAGAAGACCATCGTCAACCAGATTGCCAAAGAGCTTTTAGACGTGGCTCAGACAGCAGTAACCATGATGTTTGTAATGGAGGAGCAATTCGGGCTCAACATCGAAACCCTCCTCCAGGAACACTGGCAGAAGATGGAAGATAAGGGCTACTTGATGCGCTGAATCGGGAAAAAATTTTAATAAATCAGAAAGATAATATATTGGGGAGGATTTTGTATTAAGCTTCTCGAATTAAATGCGTACCTACCCAATACACAGATAGATTAAAAGATGTTAAAAAGTCCATTTCTGCTGATATAACTGTATAAAATCGAGTTGGCTATCCATCTGGATAAAATTAAAAATGAAAAAGGAATTTGCCTGTTTATGACGAATAGAGAAAAGGGATAGTTCGTCTATGTAGGCAATAGAGGAAAGCAGATGACAGACAAACCCAAGCTTGGATGGGTCCGCGGATTGAGTGACGCGGTCAACCTGGCGACTACAGCGGCAGCTTCAGTTGGTATTTGCCTGTTTGCCGGATGGTGGCTTGACCGGCGCTTTGATACCGAGCCCTGGTTCATAGCCCTGGGCGCCCTGATAGGAATAGCCACTGCCATCAAAGCAATGTGGGACAAGATGATGGGACAATCGAAACGCCAACAGAAGGTAGAGAAAAAGGATCCCGATAGAGAGAACTAAGACAGTTCATAGATATAGAGACTAGTCTTAGAAAGAGATTCCTCAATTATAGAGAGAGAAATAGAACTCCTCTGCAAGCCAACATACAGCTATCACTATATTATATGAGTTTTAAGTTTTTGAACCTGGCTGATCAATTGAACGGCTGTCAAAAACTCGACAAATTAATAAGGGAAGGGGGGAAATAGAGAATGTTATTTGGAATGTGGGATAGTGTCTTTTTTCATCTCGGACCTATTCCGGTTGATCATCTGGTGGTAACCGAGTGGGCCATTATAGCCCTGGTCGGTATTATTTCCTTTATGGCTACCAGGAAAATGCAGTTGATTCCGACTGGCCTGCAAAACGGCTTTGAAGCTGTCATATTGTTTACCTATGACTTCTTTACACAATTGATGGACGAAGAGCATGTGGCCAAGAAGTGGGCGCCTTTGCTTACTTCGTTTTTCCTGTTTATCCTGATCAGCAACTACAGCGGGCTGATACCGGGCGCGGCTCATGTGCAAGGCTTTCAGCCGCCAACCAGTAACTGGAATGTTACCATGACCCTTGCTATTATCACCTTCTTTTCTGTTCATATCGCCGGGTTCTCCGAACATGGAGGACATTATCTTCACCACTTCGTCAGTCCAAGCCCATTAATGCTGCCGCTAAACCTTGTCGAAGAGGTAGCTCATCCATTATCCCTGACAGTCCGTCTTTTCGGCAATATATTTGGGGAAGAAATGGTTATGGCTTTCCTGTTATTCATGGCGCCATTTATAATTCCAACGGCCATTATGGGTTTGAGCCTGCTGCTGGGAGCAATCCAAGCAGTGGTTTTCACTCTGCTGTCAGCCAGTTACATAGGGGCGGCAGCAGGCAAAGGGCACTAAAAATGCTCAAATGTAAATATCATTAGAGCTCGAAAGGAGGGAAAATGTAATGGATATGTTAGCATTAGGTGCTGGTCTTGCCGTATCAATCTCCGGTATCGGTGGTGGTATTGGTATGGGTATCGCCGGTGGCAAAGCGTTCGAAGCTATTGCACGGCAGCCCGAGGTAGGTGGGGACGTAAGAACTCTGCTCTTCATCACCTTGGCCTTTATTGAAACCCTGACCATTTACGGTCTACTGATTGCATTCATGTTAGTTAGTAAAATTCAGTAATTATACGGTGGACTCAGATTTGCGGGCGGTGGAGCTTCATTAATTAAATAAAATGGCTTCATCGCCCCAAAAACTATTTGCTCTAAGAGATTGGAGGTAGCACATCCGTGATTAGGAACAGAAGGTATACGTCATTAATCCTCCTTTTTGCCATTTTTATGGTAATGGGATTTGCCACCTTCTGCATGGCCTCTAGTGAAGGACCGGCAGTGCCGGTTCCGGCACCGACCGGAACGACGCCTGAGTTTGGAAAGTGGTATGTTATTGGCTGGACAGCAGTCAACTTCTTGATTCTGCTGTCTTTGCTCTATAAATTCGGTTACGGTCCTATTAATGCCATGCTAGAAGAACGTTCAGCAACCATTGAAGGCTCCCTCAAACATGCCGAGGAAGTTAAAACCGAAGTAGAACAAATGCGTAAAGAAGCCCAGGCCAATTTGCAGGAGTCCCGCAAAGAATCACAGGAAATCGTGGCCCGCGCCACCAAAGCGGCTGAAGACGTCAAGAACGAAATGATGGCCAAGGCCCAGGAAGAAGCCACCAATGTGAAGAACAAAGCCCATGCCGAAATCGCCGCCGCTACCGAACAGGCCAAGGCACAGTTGAAAGACTCGGCGGTTGCTTTAGCCATTTCCGCAGCTGAAAAGGTTTTGGCTCGAGCCATCAATGAAGATGATCACAAGCGCATGGTTAAAGATTTTGTCAATGAGGCGGGCGATCTATTATGTTAAATAAGAGCGTCGCTAGGCGCTATGCTGAAGCATTTTTCAGTATTGCCCGGGAGGCTGGAAAGGTTGACGAGTATCAGCAGGAGTTAGAGCTGGTGGTACGTGCCGTTGATGAATCCGAACTCTTAAAAGAATATTTCGCTCATTTGCTAATCCCTGCTAAAGAAAAAAAAGAAGTTGCCCATAAGATATTTGCAGGGCAAATTTCTCAGACTACTCTCAATTTCATATGCATGATTCTTGACAAGAAGCGTGAAGCCTATCTGGCCTTGATTACCGAAGAATATACAGATATGGCCGATGAACAGAGGAATATTCTCAAGGCGGAGATGTACTCGGCTCATGAGATCCCGGAAAGCGATGTCAATGATCTAGCTGAAAAGCTCTCTGCATCAACGGGAAAAACGGTGCAGTTAAAGCCTATGGTTGATCCGAGTCTATTAGGGGGAATAAAGGTCCGAATTGGCGACCAGATCGTTGACGCCACAGTCGCCAAGAAACTAGAGATGTTAAAAAATACCATGAAACAAGCCAAGATAAGTTAAATCGATAGGGGTGACACATAAATGAGTATTAGACCGGAAGAGATTAGCGCAATTCTAAAGCAACAGATCGAGCGCTACCAATCCGAGGTCGAGGTCAGCAATGTGGGCTCTGTAATATTTGTCGGTGACGGTATCTCCCGTGTATACGGACTACAGGGCGCAATGGCTGGCGAGTTGTTGGAATTCCCGGGTGGAACCATGGGTATGGTTCTGAACCTTGAAGAAGATAATGTCGGCGCGGTGTTGCTGGGTGAATACAATCACATCAAAGAAGGCGACGTCGTTAAAGCCACCGGAAGAATCATGGAGGTTCCCGCAGGCAACGCTATGCTGGGCCGCGTAGTAAACGCTCTGGGACAGCCTATCGACGGCAAAGGGCCCATCGAGCCCGATGCTTACAGGCCTATAGAGAAGGTTGCCCACGGGGTTGTAACCCGTTCGCCGGTTGACACTCCCATGCAGACCGGGCTGAAGGCTATCGACTCCATGGTCCCCATCGGCCGCGGGCAGCGCGAATTAATCATCGGCGACCGCCAGGTGGGTAAGACCGCCATCGCTCTGGACGCCATCATCAACCAGAGAGACAAAAAAGACATGATCTGCATATATGTGGCTATCGGCCAGAAGCAGTCCAGTATTGCAGGCATTGCCGCCAAGTTTGAGGAAATGGGCGCTATGGATTACACCGTAATCGTAGCCGCAACTGCCGCCGAGCCGGCGCCGCTGCTCTATATATCCCCCTATGCCGGTGTTGCCATCGCTGAAGAGTTCATGGAAGCACAGAACAAAGACGTTCTGATCATCTATGACGACCTGTCCAAGCACGCCGTAGCATACCGCGAAATGTCACTGCTGCTCCGCCGTCCTCCCGGACGTGAAGCATATCCCGGCGACGTTTTCTATCTGCACTCCCGCTTGCTGGAGAGGGGTTGCAAACTGAATAAGAAAATGGGTGGAGGCTCCATCACCGCGCTGCCTATCATTGAAACTCAGGCCGGCGACGTTTCCGCCTACATCCCCACCAATGTTATATCCATCACTGATGGCCAGATCTATCTGGAAACCGACCTGTTCTACGCCGGCCAACGCCCGGCCATAAACGCCGGTTTGTCAGTCAGCCGAGTCGGCGGCGCTGCTCAGACCAAAGCCATGAAGTCAGTTGCAGGGCAGCTGCGCCTGGATTTGGCGCAATATCGCGAACTGGCAGCTTTCGCACAGTTCGGTTCCGATTTGGATAAGGCTACCCTGGCACGTCTGATACGGGGCGAGCGGGTAACCGAGGTATTGAAACAGGGACAGTACAAACCGATGCCGATGGAAGAACAAGTTATTTCGATTTACAGCGGCGTAAACGGATATCTGGACGAACTGCCCAAAGACCGGGTCTTGGAATTTGAAGCCGATTTTCTGCAATATGTCCGCAGCAATTATAGTGAAATTCCGGCATCTATCAGGGATTCAGGCAAGATCGACAGTGCTATAGAAGAGAAACTGATCAAGGCGATAAATGAATTCAAGTCCACGTTTGCAGTTTAGGGTGGTGAAATAAATGGCAGGAGCAGGTATAAGAGAATTCAAGCGCAGAATTCGCAGCGTCAAAAGCACTCAGCAAATCACCAAAGCGATGAAAATGGTTTCCGCTGCCAAACTGCGCCGGGCTCAAGAAGCCGCCGAAGCATCACGCCCTTATAATGAAACTTTAAGGGATACCCTGGCCAGACTGGCAGCAGTCACTTTCGATGTACGGCATCCTCTCTTGGCAAAAAGGGAAGATATCAAGAAAGTGGGCTATGTTGTCATCACCGCTGACCGGGGATTATGTGGCGCATATAATACCAACATTATTCGCGCAGCTAATACAGCTATCGAGAATGACGAAAGAAAAATTGAGAATGGTATTGTGGCAGTAGGCAGAAAAGCCAGGGATTTCTATCGGAAACGTTCTGGCCTGGATGCCGAGTTTATCAACCTGGGAGACAATATCTCCTACGCAGATGCCAGAGAAATCGGCCAATATGTGGTTAATGCCTATGAGAACGAAGAAGTGGATGAAGTGTATCTGGTTTACGCCAAATTCGTCAACGTTCTCCGTCAGGTGCCTACGGTTACTCAATTGCTGCCTATCGAGCCTCCGGAAAAGGATGAGGAGGAAAAGGACATTGTGATTGACTACCTGTATGAACCCAGCGCCGATGAGATCCTTCTGGCCCTGTTGCCGAGATACATTGGAAGCCAGATATTCAACGCATTACTTGAAAGTAAAGCCAGTGAGCACGGAGCTAGAATGACAGCAATGGGCAACGCCACACAAAATGCGGGCGAGATCATTGATAGCCTGACCCTGGCCATGAACAAGGCCAGACAGGCTGCCATAACCGACGAAATACTGGATATCGTCGGCGGCGCCGAAGCTCTCAATAAAGGAGGAAAATAGAGGATGGCGAATGTAACATTTGGAGAGGTAACCCAGGTTATAGGCGCTGTTGTTGACGTTCGCTTTAAACCCGGTGAACTCCCTGACTTGATGAGTGCTATCACCATCAAAGCCTCGGAACAGGAGGCTAATTATAAGGGATCAGAACAGATCAATGTAACTATGGAAGCGATGCAGCACCTGGGCAATGATACTGTCAGATGCGTGGCCTTAAACCCCACTGACGGCGTTTCCCGGGGCATGAAAGCCGTCAACACCGGAGCCGCTATCAAAATACCGGTAGGTGACAATTGCCTGGGTAGAATACTCAACGTCTTGGGCCAACCGGTCGATGAAGCCGGCCCGGTCGATGCCGCCGACTATTGGGAAATCCATCGCAGACCCCCGGAACTGGTTGACCAGCTTCCGGCTACCACCATACTTGAAACCGGTATCAAGGTTACCGACCTGGTCTGCCCCTATGCTAAAGGTGGTAAGATCGGCCTGTTCGGTGGCGCCGGTGTTGGCAAGACCGTTATCATCCAGGAACTTATACGCAACATAGCCTATGTCCATGGCGGATATTCAGTATTCACCGGTGTTGGTGAGAGAACCCGCGAAGGCAATGACCTCTGGGGTGAAATGGTGGAATCAGGCGTTATCGAAAAGTGCGCTTTGATTTTCGGCCAGATGAACGAACCTCCGGGAGCAAGGCTTAGGGTCGGGTTGACCGGACTGACGGTCGCTGAGTATTTCCGTGACATTGGAGGACAGGACGTTCTGATATTCATCGACAACATCTTCCGTTTTGCCCAGGCCGGCAACGAGGTGTCCGCACTCTTGGGCCGCATGCCTTCCGCGGTTGGTTATCAGCCTACCCTGGCAACTGACATGGGTAATCTGCAGGAGCGCATCACCACCACCCGCAAAGGTTCGATCACCTCTGCACAGGCGGTATATGTCCCTGCTGACGACTTGACCGACCCCGCGCCGGCAACCACTTTCGCTCATTTGGATGCGACTCTGGTTCTGGCCCGGTCCATTGCTGAAAAGGGCATCTATCCTGCGGTGGACCCCCTGGATTCCACTTCCCGTATTTTGGACCCGCAGATTTTGGGTGACAAGCATTACTATACTGCCCGCGGCGTACAACAGATTCTGCAAAGGTACAAAGAACTGCAGGACATCATCGCTATACTGGGTATGGACGAACTGGGTGACGAGGATAAGATCATCGTTGCTCGGGCGAGAAAACTTGAAAGGTTCCTGTCTCAGCCCTTCCACGTGGCAGAGCAGTTTACAGGCCAGCCCGGTATTTATGTACCGGTTAAGGATACTGTAGCCTCTTTCGCTGAAGTGCTGGAAGGCAGGCATGACAATCTACCTGAAGCAGCCTTCCTGATGGTGGGGAGCGTTGAAGGAGCGGTGGAAAAAGCTAGAAGACTGGAGGTTTAGTCTATGGCAGACAACACCTACATGCTGGAGGTAGTTACTCCTGAACGCGTGCTTCAATCCAATGAGGTTTCGTTTACAGTTGTTCCCGCCATTGATGGTGAGCTGGGGGTTATGAAAAACCATGCTCCCCTGGTGGCAGCGTTAAACATCGGGGTTTTACGCTATGTGGATGCGGCTGGGAGCGAGAAAAGCATCGCAATTAGCGGCGGCTTTATTGAAGTCCTGGATAATGAAGGCCGGGTTCTGGCAGAAACCGCCGAGCACGGTCATGAAATTGACGTGCTCCGTGCTAAAGCGGCGCGCGAGAGGGCTGAAAGACGGCTTGAGCAGCGTGCTGAGAATATTAATTACACTCGCGCTGAACAGGCCTTAAAACGGGCGATTGCCCGCCTTAAAGCGGCCGGCGCATACTCTGACTAATACCAGTAAAATAGCGACTGGTAAAAGCCGGAAGGCATTATTTAGTGCTTTCCGGCTTATATCTTAATATTCGCTAAAGATATTAGTAAGCATTTTGTATAAAATAGAATTATATAGCTGTAAGGGGTTTCAGTATTGAGGGTACCGTCATGAACGAGATGATCAGGATATTAATCATAATAGTTTTGATTTACTATCTGGTGAAGGGCTTACTATATCTTTTGTTCTGGCAGGCTGCTGTCCGGTCGGAAGCCCGTGGCCTGGAAATGAAGAGGAAACGTATGGAAATGAGAGAGCGTAAAAAACAGCGGCGGGCCCAAGAGAGAAATAAGGAAGAATAACTCATCCCCAATGGTGGTTCGGGAAAAGGGGTGTCAGGGTGTATAAGGCACTGCTAATTATTATTATCATAGTTTTTGTGTTAACCATCGCGTTTGCTTTCCTGATATGGTTTCAATTGGGAAGGTTTGCAGAAAAAGCTTTGGCCGCCAAAAGATGTCAGGAAGAGTATTTGGCAGAGTTGACCGCCAAAGATCCGTCTCATCCGGCAGTCATCAGAACGGAAACAGGGGGGGATGACCCTGATGATGATGACCGCTACAGTTGGATCTAACGGATCGCAAATCAAAAGGAAGCCTGAGCGGCTTCCTTTTTAAATAAAATCGACATCATCAACCACGGCAATGACCGGTAACAGGGATATTATGAGGAATATTATCTTGACCACGTACCCCTGCGGGGAAATCAAAAGAAAAAGGGAGCAGGTGCGAAGCTTTCTGCTGCAGAGATCAACTGTTATAAAAGGCGTCGATTTGGCGCAGCTCAGCAGTGATGATCTGGAATTAATGTCCGAGCTTTATGATCAAGTCTTTTTTGAAGGCTGGATTAAACGGAATTATTCGGGCAGACTGCAATTCTCCATATCCCGGAAAATGACCAATAGTGCCGGGAAAACCGTATGTTTAAGGAACGATTCCTCTAAACCGGACAGTACTGTCATCGAGGTGAGAATCAGCCAGCAGATTCTCACCAATTATGGCATGGTTGAGGGCGCCGATATGGTCGGAGGGATCAAGACCGGGAGCAGACTCGAAGCCCTGCAGTTGATTTTCGAACACGAGCTGATCCATGTGATAGAATTCATCTGTTTTGGGGAATCAAGTTGCAAACAAAGCCGTTTTAAGACTATGGCTGATAATCTGTTCGGACATAAGGAAAGCTACCATCAACTGCCTACCAACAAGCAGATAGCCCAACAAAGGCTGGGGCTGTCACCGGGCTCCGCGGTCGCCTTTCCCTATCAGGGCCGCCAACTGGAAGGCATCTTATACAGTATCAGAAAAAGGGCCAGCGTCATGGTGAGTGATAAAAACGGCCGCTATTGTGATAAAGAGGGCCAGAGGTATAGCAAATATCTGGTGCCTTTACAGCTATTGGAAGCACCCCGCAAATAATCCGGCGGTAAACCGCCGATTCAGTGTATGAGGTGATAATATGCTCTACAAAATGGATCTGCATACCCGGCAGCACACCCAGATGATTGATATTTCAGCCCAATTAAAAGAGCTCTTAAACAAATCCGGGATAAAGGACGGACTGCTCCTGGTGTACTGCCCGCATACCACCGCAGGCGTGACCATCAATGAAAATGCTGACCCTAAGGTTGTTCATGATGTTCTAATGCGGCTGGAGGAAATGGCGCCCTGGGAGCACAAGGGCGACCGTCATGGAGAGGGTAATTCCGCTGCCCACCTCAAGGCGAGCCTGATAGGCTTCTCCCAGTATATCCCGGTCTGCGGAGGCCGTTTGCTTCTGGGAACCTGGCAAGGCGTCTACTTCTGCGAATTTGACGGCCCCAGGCAACGCTCTTATTACGTTTACATCAAGAGTGACTGAAAATACAGATTTACTCCCGCAAATATACTATGGTAGAGCACAATTATTTATAGCCTAAAACGGTCCAGGTTTTGACTGATATCAGTAACCTGGGCTTTTTCTGTTGGCATGAAAATCACCGCAATTG
Source organism: Syntrophomonas sp. UBA5494 (assembly GCF_002426325.1). Taxonomy (NCBI): domain Bacteria; kingdom Bacillati; phylum Bacillota; class Clostridia; order Eubacteriales; family Syntrophomonadaceae; genus Syntrophomonas; species Syntrophomonas sp. UBA5494. Next base: position 67,607 of record NZ_DIPG01000038.1, read on the forward strand.
CAGTTTGTCCAAGGATAGCCTGGGAAAATCCCGTTATGTCCGAAGTCTCTAAAAAACATGGACATCTTTCAGGCATGTCAGTAAATCGAAGACCATCCTTATCCTGGATAAAGGAATAAAAGCCAGGTTGGGAGGCAAGAATCATGGTACCGGACTCATTCCTGGCGAGGTGAGATTTAATGAAAAAAATTTTAATGTATGTGATAATTTTTGCCTTATGTGTAGCTATTTGTGAGCAGCGCATCGATTATACCAATGGCAACGTAAACGCAGTGCATTCTCCAATTGCACTATCTTTTGCATCAATCGGTGCAATTTCCTTCGAATCTCGCCTGGACAGTTGGGCCAAAATAAATTCAGCAGCCACTCCTCAGGAACTCGACCAAATCGCTGAAACCGTCCTGGCCAGCCTTGATTTGACTGACATCCCGGTTAAAAGTGAGGCTTCTGAAGGGACAGCGCGCCGAGAGTGCAAAATTGAACAAAAAAACAGCTTTTTGAAAGTTGTAATCCAAGCAGACTATCAAACCGACAGCACCAACATCATCTTTACCTACTATACCAGGGAGGCAGAGACTGATACGGGAGATTGGGTGCATAAACTGGAAAACATAGCCGGTTGGGATTGGCATCATTACTATTTATTCAGTGCATATCTACCTGAACCAACCGACAGCGAAACGCAGGAGCAGCTGCTGCAGGCAGTCATGAAGGACTTGGAAGCTAAAACCAAAGAAGTGTATGTCGATGACCGGGTGATGAGTCTGTCGGGATACAGCCAAATCCTGAGTGATATGGTCATCCCCGAATGGGTCGGGAATCATCACATAAATGTACAGACAGTAATCCGCAACCAAACTGACGGAAAGTCTGTAATCATGATCGGCAGCCCTTTTATTCTTGGAGATTATTAATCACTATGACAAGCTAATTCGGAGGTTAATGCCTTGAAAATATTGGTTTCTGGATCAACCCGCCTGAAAGGCCAAATTATGGTTAACGCCTCAAAAAACGCCATACTCCCGATACTGGCCGCCAGCATATTGAGCAGCGGCACTGTTGTCATCAGGCAAGTACCTCTTATTCGCGATGTTCATATTATCTCGGCTTTGATACATCAGATGGGTCTTAAAGTGGAATACAGTCAGGATAAACTGATTATTAGCGGCATCCCGCAACATAATGTCCCTGATTACGAATTATCCCGGCAGATCAGGGCCTCATTTCTGCTTATGGGACCCTTGCTGGCCAGGCGCGGGCAGGTGCGAATATCTCTGCCGGGGGGCTGTGCGATAGGGACCCGTCCGATCGATCTTCATCTAAAGGGTTTCGAGGCTCTGGGCGCGTCGATAAAAATGACCGGCGGATGTGTTATCGCTACCGCTCGCCGGCTTCAAGGGACGCATATCTATCTAGACTTTCCCAGTGTAGGAGCGACGGAAAATATTATGATGGCGGCCGCTTTAGCCAGGGGCACCACCTACATAGAAAATGCTGCCCTTGAACCAGAGGTAGTCGATCTGGCCGGTTTTATCAACTGCATGGGAGGCAGAGTCAGTTCCGCCGGCAGTAATGTCATAAAAGTGGAAGGAGTGGACTCCCTGGCAGGAACCACTTACACGCCAATCCCAGACCGCATTGAAGCCGGAACCTATATGGTAGCCGCAGCCGCCAGCGGCGGTGATGTCATAATCAATAATGTAATCCCGGAACACCTCAAGGCCACTACAGCTAAATTGATTGAGAGCGGTGCTCAGGTCGAAGAACAAGCCGATGCGATACATGTTTCCCGCTGGCAGGAAATAAGACCGGTTTATATTAAAACCCTGCCCTACCCGGGATTCCCCACCGATATGCAAGCCCAATTTATGGCTTATCTATGCGCAGCCCGGGGCAGCAGCATCGTGACCGAATCAGTATTTGAAAACCGCTTCATGCATGTCAATCAACTCCTGCGCATGGGAGCACAGATTACCACTGAAGGCAGGACCGCGGTAATAAGAGGAATACCGCAATTAAGCGGAGCTACCGTTAAAGCTACCGATCTGCGCGCCGGAGCGGCTTTACTCATAGCCGCTATGACTGCCAACGGTCAGACTATCATTGAAGAAAGTGAACACATAGACAGAGGCTACGAAAACATCGTGGTTAAACTCAACAGCCTGGGAGCAAACATATATCATATGTAAAACCTCTTAGGCATTGTCCCGCCATTGATTAAGCCACCTCGCAAAAATATAAGTGAAGTCATATCTTAGTTTTGATCCCATATAAATACAGTATGAGAATACGCAGCTTTAGGAACAAATCAAAACTAATTTTTTTTGCGGTCTTAATCCTGTCAGTTATTTTGGGATCAATCCTCATGATCCAAAAGCTCAAAACCCCCAAAATCACGCAAGAACCTGTAATAAAACTTTATCTATCAGGTGAGGATCGGGTGATCGAGCTGGCCTTGGAAGGATATCTGGCGGGAACGGTAGCCGCGGAAATGCCGGCCGGATTTGGCCCGGAAGCACTTAAAGCCCAGGCAGTTTGCGCGCGAACCTATGCGGTCCGCAAGATCATCGAAGGACGCAGCTATCCCAGGGGGGCTCACTTATCTGACGATATCAACAGCTGTCAAGCCTACATCGGGGCTGAAGAGTTTGCCAGGCGAAATCCTTCTAATTACCGGGAGTTATGGTCCAAAATCGAGAAGGCGGTGGAAGCTACCAGGGGAATTATCATGGTCTATGAAAATCAGCCCATAGACGCCCTATATCATTCCACTTGCGGCGGGAAAACCGAAAGCGCCCTGGCAACCACGGGGAGGGACATACCCTATCTAAGATCAGTTGAATGCAATTATTGTCAGGCCTCGCGCTATTACGAATCACAGCAGGTATTCAGCCCCCAGGATTTAAAAAACCTTATAAAGACATCCCCCAATAATAAAATAAGCTTAAAGATCACATCCCGCACTGAAGCCGGCCGGGTATTCCGATTGGAGTTGAATGGGCAGTCTCTTTATGCCGAGACTTTTCGCCGCTCGCTGGGTTTGCCGTCCACCTGGTGGAGCCTCTCTCTTGACAATGGCAGTTTAATTGTCAACAGCCGGGGATACGGGCATGGCTTGGGGCTGTGTCAGTATGGGGCCGGCGGAATGGCGGCTGCCCAAAAAGACTACAAACAAATTCTACAGCACTACTATCAACAAATTGAAGTCTTATCATTAAATTATTGACACGGTATCATTTTAACCGTTGTCCTTTGTTCTCGACCTCTGGACTAGTGAATATACTGTAACAATTCTCTAGTCGGGAGGTTTGAAATGCAAAACTACATTAGAAAGAGAGCGGTCAAGATAGCGCAATACATTCTCCAAACTTCCAGCACAGTCCGGCAAGCAGCAGAAGTGTTCGGGATTAGTAAAAGCACGGTGCATAAAGACGTAGCCGAAAGACTACCGCGGATTGACGAAAAGCTGGCTGATCAAGTGAAAGGAGTTCTCGACAAAAACAAGGCTGAAAGGCATATTCGCGGTGGAGAAGCCACCCGGCAAAAATATGCCTCGACGCATATAAGCAGCTGATTCTCCAAAACCATAGCAATCCCCCGGGATAACAGTTACAATGTTTATAATCAATATTTACCATAGGAGGGTCTTGCTTTTCATGCTGTTCGCCGGAGAGGATATCGGAATAGACTTGGGTACCGCCAGTGTTCTGGTTTTTAAAAAAGGTAAAGGGATCGTACTTCACGAGCCTTCAGTAGTAGCCATAGATAAAAACACCAATCGCATCATTGCCGTCGGAGAAGAAGCACGCCAGATGTTGGGCAGGACGCCTGGTCATATCGTCGCTATCCGGCCACTGAAAGATGGAGTTATCGCTGATTATGATACGACCGAAAAGATGCTTACTTATTTTATCCGCAAGGTTATCGGACGCAAGTTGTTCTTTAAACCTCGGGTAATCGTGTGCATCCCCACCGGGGCCACTGATGTGGAAGAACGTGCTGCCAGTCAGGCTACTCTGTCGGCAGGGGCCAAACAGGCCTATATCGTTGAGGAACCACTGGCCGCAGCCCTGGGAGCCGGGGTCAATATATCAGACGCCACCGGCAATATGGTCGTTGATATCGGAGGCGGCACCTCGGATATCGCGGTTTTGTCATTGGGCGGAATCGTTTGCGACACTTCCCTGCGGGTGGGAGGAGATAAGTTTGACGAAGCCATTATCCGTTTCGTCAGGCGTGAACACAACCTGCTCATTGGGGACCGCACCGCTGAAGACATCAAAATCCAGGTGGGAACTGCCTGCGTCACCCCGCAGAATCGGGAAAGGTCTATTGAAGTGCGGGGGCGCGACCTTTTGACCGGCCTGCCTAAAAATATTAAGATCACCTCAGCAGAATGTTTCAAAGCTTTGCAGGAACCCATTGAGGCCATCGTCGACGGGGTTAAAAAGGTTTTGGAAATCACCCCGCCGGAACTGGCTGCGGATATAGTTAATAACGGCATAGTCATGACCGGGGGGGGCTCGCTCCTGGACGGTTTGGATGAACTCCTTACACGGGAAACCAATCTGCCCGTACATATCGCTGATGACGCCATATCCTGTGTGGCCCGCGGCACTGGCAAGGCTTTGGAAGAGATGTCTGCATTAAAAGGTTCCAAGAGAAAAGGACCAAAACGTTTGTTATAGTAAAGTTGCTTCCCCCCAATGCCGATACTATATTAAAGTGTGTCAATACATGGGACCAGTCTGGGAGCGGAGGGATCATTTGTGGTTAAAGGGATGTATAATGCGGCCTCTGGAATGATGCTGCAGCTGACCAAACAGGATATCGTCGCCAACAACATCGCCAACAGCAACACCAACGGTTTTAAACGCCAATTGGCGGTATCCTCCGCCTACCCGGTAATGGAGATCACCCGGCAGGAAGGCGCGAACCCCCGCTCAATGCCGCAGAGCATTGGCCAACTCGGCAGCGGCGCGCTGATCAGCGGAGTATATACCGATTTCAGTACCGGCAGTATGACACAGACCGGTAATCCTTCTGATTTGGCCCTGGGTGAGGAGATTTATTTTGTGGTCGAAACCCCCCGGGGGGAACGCTTCACCCGCAACGGCAACTTCAAAGTCAATTTTGACGGTCTGCTTTCCACCAGCCAGGGATACCCGCTATTGGACCACAATGGGGACTACGTTTTTGTTGAATCCGGTTTTACCGTGGACAGCCAGGGCAATGTAACTGTCAACGGCGCCACTCTCCATACCCTGCAGTTGGTCGTCTTTGACGATCCTGAAAGCCTGGCGAAAGACGGTGAAAACCTGTATTCTGCTGAAAGTGCCTACCGGGCTGCTGAGGATCCCCGGTTGATGCAGGGATATTTGGAACAATCCAATGTCAATGCCGTCAAAGAAATGGTTACATTGCTGGAGGCAGTCAGGTCTTATGAAATGCTGCAGAAGGTAGTGCAAGCCGAAGATGAACTGACCCAGGCCGCCATTGATAAAGTCGGTGCTCTGGGATAGAAGCTGATGACATCCCGCCTTTTGGGGCGGGATTTTCTGTTTATATCCATAAGCAGGAGAAAGTTTCACCTTTCGCTAAATACATTAATGGGTAAGATCATAATGGTGGTGAAGTATGACGCCTTCCCAGATTAATATATTAGGAAGCAAACTGCATCCGGTCAGTATGGCCCAATGCCTGGAGATCATTGCCCGGGGTATTCAAATCAACCAGGCTATGCATGTGATTACCCTAAATGCTGAGATTGTTTATCAGGCTAGAAAAAATCAGTATTTACAGCGGGTGATCAGCCAGGCCGACCTGGTTACCGCAGACGGCATCGGTGTGGTTTGGGGAGCCCGGTATCTGGGCTATCAGGTTCCGGAGCGTGTTACCGGGATTGACCTGATGCTGAAATTGACCGAAAAGGCCGCAAAGATGGGCTGGCCGATTTATCTTTTGGGAGCTGCTCCGGGGGTAGCCCTTGAAGCATCCCGGGCGCTCGGCCAACGCTGTCCCGGCCTGAAAATAGCAGGCTGTCACGACGGGTATTTTACTGCACAGGAAGTTCCGGGCATTGTGGAGGATATAAACAGCTCTTCAGCCCGGATATTATTTGTAGCCCTGGGTGCGCCCAAACAGGAGTTTTGGATCAGGGAGCATTTTGGGGAACTCCAGATCCCGGTCAGGATCGGGGTCGGAGGCAGCCTGGACGTAATTGCGGGGATAAAAAAACGGGCTCCAGGGTTTTTCATCAGGTTTAACCTGGAATGGCTGTATCGCTTGCTTACTGAACCCAGCCGTTTCAAGCGGCAGTTGACCCTGCCCTTATTTGCTATCAGTATTCTGGTCGAAGGTTTAAAAAGAAACAGATTATTGCCCTGATTGGTACAGATAAGGGGGTTTGAGGTGGAACATCAGACGATATATGCCCTGGACATTGGAACCAGAAAAATTGTGGGCCTGGTTATGCAAAGACAGGATGATCATTTACAGGTCCTAGACAGTGAAATGATTGAACACCAGACCAGGGCTATGATGGACGGTCAGATTCACGACGTGGACGCAGTAGCGGGAACTATTCGCAAGATTACCCAAATCCTGGAGGAGAGACTGCAGATCCCGCTCCCCGCTGCCGCGGTGGCAGCTGCGGGAAGGGCCCTCAAAACCTCGGTAGGCAAGGCCGAGGCCAAACGCGGCTTGCTGCACGAAATCAGCCTTGATGAAGTCCGGGCGCTGGAAATCGAAGCCGTACAGCAAGCCCGCATCGCATTGTTGCAGGATCAAACTCAGCAATCAGGAGACGTACAATATTTTTGCGCGGGGTACAGCGTAGTCTATTACCGCCTTGAAGATCAATATATTCAAAACCTGGTGGGGCAAGTGGGTGGATTTATAGAAGTTGAGGCAATAGCAACCTTTCTGCCCCGGGTGGTGGTAGACAGTTTGTTTTCCGCCTTAAAGCGCGCCGGCCTGGAGCTGTTGAGCATGACCCTGGAACCAATCGCGGCCCTATCCGTAGCCATTCCTCCCGGTTTGCGCCTGTTGAACCTGGCTCTGGTCGATATAGGAGCCGGCACCTCTGACATCGCTGTGGTGAAAGAAGGCAATATTACCGCATATGCCATGGTTCCGATGGGCGGAGATGAACTCACTGAAACCCTGGCCTCGCATTATCTGTTGGATTTTCATCATGCCGAAGAGGTAAAGCGTCAAATAGCTCTTGGGGAAACCATAGAGATTAAAGATATACTCAAGAATAGCTGCATGGTAGACAGTAAGGCTATGCTGGCCCAACTGCAGCCAATGATCAACGATATTAGCGGCAAGATTGCAGGGCATATACTGGATTTAAACCAAAAACCACCGGATGCGGTGGTATGTGTAGGTGGGGGCAGCCTGACCCCTTCGCTGATTGCGACCCTGGCGGATCAATTGGAACTGCCCCATAACAGGGTGGGAATACGTACTGCAGAGGGCTTCGAGGCCATTCGCTGTCAGCACCCCAACCTGCAGGGGCCTCAGGGGGTGACGCCGCTGGGTATTGCTTACCACTCCTTCATATTTCCTCCGCTGCCCTTCATTACGGTTACATTGAATCAGGCTAACCTGATGCTGTGGAATGTGGGAGAAATGACCGTAGGCAATGCCCTGCTGAGCTCGGGCACATCTTTAGCCAGCATATACGGCAGGCCAGGTTTGGGCAAGACAGTAACTATTAATGGCAAGATAAAGGCATTCCCGGGAACGCTAGGAACCGCGCCAATAGTGCAGGTCAATGGCCAGGCAGCAACTCTTGACACCCCTTTGAATCATGGTGATCAGATTGAATTCGTACCCGGCTGCAGCGGCCAGGATGCCCGGGTAGCCTTATCAGACCTGTTTGACCTTGGAGCCGGGGAGGTTAAGGTGAACGGCCGGCAATTGCGCATCAAACCGTTGATAACTGTTAATGGCCGGGAAGTTGCCAGTCCCGGATTCGAAATCCCCGACCGTGCCCGGGTGGATTTTCAGCCAGCCAACTCCCTGAAATACATTTTGCAGGAAGCCGGGGTTCCAGAATACCAGCTGCAGTCGAGGTCTTATGCTTTTGTCCTGGGGAACGAAGATAAGCAAATACTATGGCTTCCCATCAAGGTGGAAGTCAATGGTCAACCTGCTCAGCTCGATGATGTGGTCCCCTGGGAGGCTGAGGTGACGTACACTCTCTTGCCGCCCCATCCGATTCTGCAAGAGATCCTGGAAGATACTGATGCATGCCGGTTGCGGGTTTACGTAAATGATGAGGAACTGGTGATAAACGCCCCGGGAGCCGGCATACTGATGGACGGAAAACCGGCCCCTACAACCGCGGAGTTGATCGACGGAAGCACCATCAGTCTGGATCACAGCATCAGCAGTGCCATTTTGAGCGATATATTTCAGGTTTATGGCTTGAATCCTAACCTCAACGCCAGGCTGGTGTTGAAAGTTAACGGGAGTGAGGCCGGTTTTACTACCCCCATCAAGGCTGGAGACCGCATCGAAGTATTCTGGGAAGAGTAGAACTTTTTATATACTCGTTCAGCTGCTTAAGGGAATCCTTTAATACAAGGACTCCCTTTCTTGTTTCTGCAAAAGCCAGCTTTGTACTGTCATACTGCCGGTAAAAACGGCTCTGCAGAGGCAGCCCGCCCGTTTATGGCTGATAGTCCGGCAAAGGACAGGGGCGTTTTTGCTATTTTGCCCTTCGAACGGCAACAATAGGTTTAGCACTAGCCACACCACCAGTTTGGAATGCTTAAGTATAAACGGCAATAACCGCTTTAACACCAAGGGACGCTCATACTTCAGGCCAGAGCCTGTTTTTAACTTAACGCTAAAAAGGGAGTTTGGCCGGAGCGAAAATTATCAGTCTTTCTAATAAAAGGATTTTCGTTTACTTTTCTCTATTTTATTATTAAAATAAACTTAAAGGTCAATAATAGTCAAAGGGGATCTGGCCTTGAGAAGAAGCATAACTGACCGAATCGAACAATATATTAAGGTGTTGATCAACCGCAGTGATCTTCAGCAGATAGAAATACAGCGGGCCGAGTTGGCTGAAACCTTTTCATGTGTGCCCTCGCAGGTGACTTATGTATTGTCCACCCGCTTCAGCTATAAAGACGGCTATATCACTGAAAGCAGACGCGGCGGCAAGGGCTTTGTGCGCATTACCCGCGTTAAATCAGATGCCGGTAGTTGCGGCCGGGTGCAGGCTGATATAAAGGACCTGATTGCTCATTTAAAGGAGGACCAGCATCTGGGAGAATCTGAAGCCCGCTTGCTCCAGGACTTATTGTTTACTCTTTTTATGGATCTTTCCAAAGAACAGCGACATCTGGTTTTATCCAAGCTGGTTGAGGCCATGGCCCGATATTCCGGCTTGCAGACCGACTAGGAGGCTATAGATTATGCAGTGCGATGAATGTAAACAAAAACCGGCTACAGTCCATTTAACCGAAATGTACAATGGGCAGAAGAGCGAAATGCATTTATGCCCATCGTGCGCAGCCAAAAAAGGCGCCTTGATGTTTGATCCCAGCCAGTTCAACATCCCTAACCTGCTGGGAGGATTTTTGGGCGGAAATCAAGCCCTGCAAGGTGCGGGTTTGGCCAATCCCACCACACAGGCTACCTGCCAGAATTGCGGGGTCAGGTTTATGGATATACGCAACACTGGTAAACTGGGATGCCCGAACTGCTATCAGGCTTTTGAGGATGAGCTGGAATCAGCACTGAAGAGGATTCACGGCAATAGCCAGCATACCGGCAAAATACCGCTGCGCAGCGGAGAAAAGACCAGGATAAAACGGCAGGTTGAAGACTTAAAGGAGCAGTTGCAGTCCGCGATTTTGGCAGAGGATTATGAGAAAGCCGCTGAAATTAGGGATGCATTAAAAGAAATTGAAAAAAAGCTGGATTAGAGGTGACATCCAGATGGGTATTGATTCTTTATTGTATAGCACTCATGTTGGTTGGATGGACAGTTCCGCCGGACCCGAAACGGATGTAGCCATAAGCAGCCGGGTCAGGCTGGCCCGAAATCTCGATGTTGTCCCTTTTCCGCATCTGTTGAATGAACAAACCGGAAAAAAAGTCATAGATCTGGTAAAGCAGGCTTGCTCCCAGAGTGAATATGAGCCCTTGCGGTCCCTGCAGGGGGTGACCTTTGACCAGCTCTCTGAACTGGACCGCCAGATACTGATGGAAAAGCACTTGATCAGTCCTCAGCACGCTCACTTCAATGACAGTTATCGGGGCTTGCTGGTTAATGAAGACGGTTCACGGTCCATAATGATCAATGAAGAGGATCACCTGAGAATACAAGGCCTGTTGCCGGGCTTTGACCTGGAAAGATGCAATGATGCAGTGCAGATGCTGGATGATGAACTGGAAAGGGTTCTAACCTACGCTTTTGACGGATACCGCGGTTATCTGACCGCCTGCCCCACCAATGTGGGCACCGGAATGAGGGCCTCGGTAATGCTGCATCTGCCAGGGATGGCCATGACGGCCCAAACCAACCGCATTTTTCACAATATCGGCCAGCTGGGGATGACTGTCAGGGGTTTATATGGCGAAGGCACTGAAATACTGGGCAATTTCTATCAGCTTTCCAATCAGGTGACACTGGGACTAAGTGAAGGAGAAATCTGCCATAACCTGACCCTGGTAACACGCCAGATTATTGAACAGGAGCGCAGGGTCAGGGACAGCTTGCAAAAGGGTATGGCCTACCAGCTGCAGGACAGGATCGGCCGGGCTTATGGGTTGTTGAGCCATGCGGGTATCATCAGTTCCAACGAGGCTTTAACCCTGCTGTCTGACCTGCGTCTGGGTGTAGACCTGGGACTCATCACTCATATTCAGGCAACTGCCATTAACGAACTCATTGTAGCCATCAGGCCGGCGCACCTGCAAAAAAGAGCCGGGCAGGAGATGGATGCATTTCAACGTGATATAAAGAGGGCTGAAGTCATCAAAGATATTTTGTTCAGAAAATAAACCATAAGCCGACCGGCTTGAAAAAGGAGGATATGCGACTATGTTCAGAAAGTTTACACAACGTGCCCGTAACGCGGTCCTACACGCTCAGGAAGAAGCTAAACAATTGAACCATCCCGCAATAGGCACCGAACATATACTGTTAGGCTTGCTGCGTGAAGGTGAAGGGGTGGGGGCCAAGGCATTGCTCAGCCTGGGTGTGGATCTGGAGAAGCTGAGGGAAGAAGTTACCAAAGTAATGGGAGAAAGCAATACCGCCCGGGAACAGCAGGCCGGAGATCTGCCCATCACGCCGCGGGCTAAAAAAGTGTTCAATCTGGCCTTTGACGAAGCCCGCCTGCAGGGGGTTAATTATGTAGGCACCGAGCACCTGCTTCTGGCCCTGTTGAGGGAAGAAGAAGGCGTAGCCGGACAGGTCTTGATATCTATGTCGCTCAAGCTGGATGAGGTCAGGGAACAGGTCATTATCCTCCTGGGAGGAGAGACCCCTTCAAACCATCAGGGCGGTCAGTCCTATAACGAACAGCCCCCTACTCCCGTGCCGCCTCAATCCAAAAGGAAAGGCAAGAGCAAAACCCCGACTTTAGACGCCTTCAGCCGGGACTTGACCCAGGATGCCACCGAAGGCCGCCTGGATCCTGTAATCGGCCGCAACCGGGAAATTGAGCGGGTTATACAAGTTTTATCCCGCCGCACCAAAAACAATCCGGTTTTGATCGGTGATCCCGGGGTAGGCAAAACCGCCATAGTGGAAGGATTGGCCCAGCGCATCATGGAAAACCGGGTCCCTGAGATTCTGGGAGGCAAAAGGGTGGTTACCCTGGATCTATCCTCCATGATCGCCGGGACCAAATACCGCGGTGAATTTGAAGATCGACTCACCAAAATCATCGCGGAGATCAAAGGGGCCGGGGATATCATTATCTTCATAGACGAATTGCACACTATTGTTGGGGCCGGTGCTGCCGAGGGTGCTATTGATGCCGCCAATATTCTGAAGCCCTCCCTGGCCCGGGGTGAGTTCCAATGTGTGGGGGCCACCACCCTGGACGAATATCGCAAGCACATTGAGAAGGATGCCGCTTTGGAACGGCGCTTCCAACCTATTCTGGTGGATGAGCCCAGTCAGGAGGAGAGCATTGAAATCCTCAAGGGCCTGCGCGATCGCTATGAAGCGCATCATGGGGTGAAAATCAGCGATGAGGCCATAGAAGCGGCGGTGCGTCTATCGGCGCGCTATATCAGCGACCGCTTTCTTCCCGACAAAGCCATTGATCTTATTGATGAGGCCTCATCAAAGGTACGACTGATCAATTATATTGTGCCCGATGAACTAAAAGCCAAAGAAGCCAAATTAGAGGAACTTATTAAAGAGAAAGAAGAGGCGATCAACGCCCAGGAATATGAAAAAGCTGCCTACATGCGCGATGAAGAGCAACGGCTCAAAACCGAGATTGAAAACGACCGCAAGGAATGGGTCAACCAGCGCAATCTCACCGTGGGTTCAGTAGGCGAAGAAGAGATCGCCAGCATCGTTTCCAACTGGACCGGAGTTCCGGTAAGCAAACTGGCAGCCGAGGAAAGTGAGCGCCTGGTGAATCTGGAAGAGGTCTTACACCAGAGGGTGATCGGACAGGAGGAGGCGGTACAGGCCATATCCAGGGCAGTGCGGCGCTCCCGGGCCGGCTTGAAGAATCCCAAACGGCCTATCGGCTCCTTTGTTTTCCTGGGCCCCACCGGGGTCGGTAAGACTGAATTGGCCCGAGCCCTGGCCGAGGCCATGTTTGGCACCGAAGAGGCCGTGATACGGCTTGATATGTCGGAATATATGGAGAAACACGCCGTATCCAGGATGATCGGATCTCCTCCCGGCTATGTCGGTTACGACGAAGGCGGCCAACTTACCGAGAAGGTGCGCCGTAAGCCTTACTCGGTCATTCTCCTGGATGAAATCGAAAAGGCTCATCCTGATGTGTTCAATATCCTCTTGCAGGTATTGGAAGATGGCAGGCTCACGGACGGGCAGGGAAGAACGGTTGATTTTCGCAATACCATCTTGATCATGACTTCCAACGTAGGAGCCCAGATGATCAAAAGCGGCAATAAAGTCGGCTTTAGCACCGCGATTGACGAAGCCGAAAACTACAACCGCATGAAGGACCGGATCATGGAACAGCTCAAGCATACCTTCCGGCCCGAGTTTATCAACCGGGTGGATGAGTTGATTGTTTTCCAGAGCCTGTCTGAAGACGAATTGCGTCAAATCGTGGAGTTGCTACTTAAAGACTTCTTCAAGCGGGTGGAGGAAAACGGCTATGAGATGCGAATCAGCGATGCGGCCAAGGCCATCATTATGAAAGAAGGTTTCGAACCGGCCTATGGCGCCCGGCCTTTGAAAAGGGCCCTGCAAAGACTCATTGAAGATGCCGTATCCGAAGAGATCCTTAAGAAAACCGTGCAGCCCGGCGATACCATTTTGATAGATGGTCAGGATGGACAGATTGTAGTCAAAAAGAAAACCGTGCAGCCGGGCGACACTATGATCGACGGTCAGGACGGCCAGATGGTAGTCAAAGAGTTGTAATACAAGGAAAGGCCAGGAAGGTCGCTTCCCGGCCTTTTAACATCAATGAGCGCTAGCGCGAATT
>NZ_DIPG01000038.1:81495-82306 GCF_002426325.1 Syntrophomonas sp. UBA5494
CAAATATGTTTATCCCATCCACCAGCGGAGGCCGAGGTCTTGGGGGCGTTTGACAAAGCCATTCATCGAGGCTTTTTAACAGCTCTTTTTCCTGGTACGATTTGGTATATAATATTTTTGTAAGGAGCCAATAAGCGTTGAAGATATCAAATCGTTACGTATGTAATAACTGCGCCTATGAGAACAGCAAATGGCTGGGCAAATGTCCGGCCTGCGGGATGTGGAATACTTTTCAGGAAGAGATCCGGGCCAGCAAACCGGCCATACCGGGCAGACTGCGGGTGGAGGCGGTGCCTCTGCCGAGTATTCCTGCCGGGGATGTAAAGCGCTGCAGCAGCGGTGTTGACGAATTGGACCGGGTTCTGGGGGGAGGCATGGTGCCGGGCTCAGTGATACTCATAGGCGGCAATCCCGGAATCGGCAAATCAACCCTTTTGTTGCAGGTGGCTCAGTCTATTGCCGGGCAGGGTGGACCTGTCATTTACCTGTGCGGAGAAGAATCTTTGCAGCAGATCCGGCTGCGCTCCATGCGCCTTGACGTAGACAGCGCTGCTATTTTTTTGCTGGCCGAACAGAACATTGACCTCTTGGCAGAATATATAGAAAAAATAAAACCGGCTACAGTGATCATCGATTCTATACAAGCGGTTTACTGCAGCGAAATCTCCTCAATCCCCGGCAGTATAGTGCAATTACGCGAGTGCACCGCCCGTATTACCGATATTGCCAAAAAAAGCGGCATTACCTTTTTCTTAATCGGCCATGTTACCAAGGAGGGTGTTATTGCCGGCCCCAAGGTCCTGGAACACAT
>NZ_DIPG01000038.1:82414-83819 GCF_002426325.1 Syntrophomonas sp. UBA5494
GGCCCCAAGGTCCTGGAACACATGGTGGATGTGGTGGTCTCTTTCGAAGGTGATAAGAGTTTCTCTTTCAGGATATTGCGGGCAGTCAAAAACCGATTTGGATCCACAGATGAGATCGGGTTACTGGAAATGGGACCGGACGGTTTGCATGAAGTCCTGGATCCAGCCAGCATATTCTTAAGCTCACAGGCGGTATTTACCTCAGGGAACGCTATCACCACCAGTGTGGAGGGCAGCCGTCCCTTATTGATCGAGGTTCAGGCTCTGGTTTGCCCTTCAGGACCCGGTTATCCCAAACGCATGGCAACCGGAATAGACCAAAACCGCCTGGCTCTGATAACCGCGGTTTTGGAGAAGCGCCTGGGTTTCCACCTGTCGGCCTGTGATGTATTTTTAAAGGTTACCGGCGGGGTTTTTTTGAAAGATCCCTCAGTGGACTTCGGCATTGCGGCGGCCATTATTTCAAGCCATTTGGATATTATAATACCGGCTGATACCGTATTTATCGGGGAGCTGGGTCTCTCCGGACAGATAAGGCCGGTGCCCTATCTGGAACTGCGCTTAAAAGAGATCGCCAAAATGGGATATCAGCGAGTGGTAGTCCCTAAACAGGGCAAACTGCCAGTAATGGCCAACCTGGTTGGCATTGAAGTGCAGACTATAGACGAGATTCTAGAGTTGATAAGGGAAGGATGATGGGGTTGGAAGATATTTATCAGGGACCGTTCAAGAAATACCTGGAGATGCTGGCGCCAGGAACAGTGTTCCGGATTGGGGTAGAAAATATTCTGCAAGCCAATACCGGGGGATTGATCGTGGTGGGGGATTCGCCGGAGCTGATGGCCATTGTGAACGGCGGGTTTCATATTGACTGCGAGTTCAGCCCGGCCCGGCTTTACGAGCTGGCCAAAATGGACGGAGCCATTATCACCAACCATAATGCCACCAGGATCCTTAAAGCCAATGTGCAGCTTTCTCCAGATTCCGCTCTGCCTTCCAACGAAACCGGTATACGCCATCGCACCGCCCAGAGGGTAGCCCGGCAAACCGGTGAGCTGGCGGTAGCGATTTCACAGCGGCGCAAGCAAGTGACCCTCTATCAGGGCAACATCACCTTTCGCCTACGGGACTTAAACTCCATCCTGGTCAAGGCCAATCAAGCCCTGCAAACCCTGGAGAAACATCGCAATGTACTGGGGCGGGAATTACATAGGCTCAGCGGACTGGAATTTGAAGATATGGTTACGGTTTCGGAAGTATGCGAGGTTTTGAAACGCGCTATTAAAGTATTGCGCATTGCCAGAGAGATAGAATACTATATCGTTGAACTGGGAGTGGAAGGGCGCCTGGTAAAAATGCAGCTTGATGAGATGGTGGCCAATGTCAGTGAAGAAGCTGGTTATAT
>NZ_DIPG01000038.1:84041-84331 GCF_002426325.1 Syntrophomonas sp. UBA5494
CCGCGGGGCTACCGCATGCTGCAGCGCTTGCCCCGCATTCCGGGCTCTATTATAGCCAACCTGGTTGAACGGTTCGGGCTGTTGTCAAATATTTTGAGAGCCACCATCGCTGAATTGGATGACGTTGAAGGCATCGGCGAAGTGCGGGCCCGCTATATCAAGAACGGCTTGAAAAGGATGCAGGAACAGCTTCTAATGGAGTATATGGTATAAAAAACCGCCTTGCGACGGTTTTTTATACCGTCGACAAAAGCGAATCACCGCGTTGCTCGCTCTGCACAGCTTGTTGA
>NZ_DIPG01000038.1:84449-84915 GCF_002426325.1 Syntrophomonas sp. UBA5494
TTGTTGACAAAGTCAACAAGCTGAATAACCGCCTGTAAGGCGGTTATTGGTTAGCAAATTATAAAGGCCGGCATCAGGTCATGTTAAAAACACCCAGGGTGCTGGCTTTTTTGTATTCTTTGAGAAATACATCATACATGTTGATATTGAGGGTATTGCACAAGGCTGCGGAATAAAAGAACAGTTTGCCTAACTCGGTGGTGATGACGTCTTCACAATTGGCGCAAAGCTCACCGCGGAGATGATCGTCAAGGTAACCTTTCAATTCTTCGAAGGATTCAATGCTTTCCGGTACCTGAATTTTGTTGGCTTCGATCGATACACATCCACAATCTGTAACTGATTTAATAAGAGCCCGATTGACCCGGCATGACGACTCGGAGAGCTTAGAGAGGATATCGCATATGCTGCGGTGTCTGATCAACAAATCCCCCACAACATTTTGGAATTCATCACAAATCAAGTC
>NZ_DIPG01000038.1:85016-85656 GCF_002426325.1 Syntrophomonas sp. UBA5494
TGGAATTCATCACAAATCAAGTCCTTCACAATGAGACCTGCCCCCTTTTCTTTGTGATTTGTTTAATTATAGACTGGGGCTAAAATGTTTGTCAATGCGGCCAATTCAAAGGTCAGGCCGCTTCAGGATTTAGAAGAATTTTCTAGATACCGTATAAATCCTTCCCCACCATATCAGAATAAGGATATGGAGGTGAAGAATATGTATACCAGTCCAAGAATTTCCACTGCAGTCTTGCTGGCCGCCCTTCTGGGGGTGTACTGGGTCAGTCAGCTGGCAGGCCTGTGGAACCGGGGTACAACTATCGAGAAGATAGTCTTTATCGCTGGTGGAGTATTGGTCTCATATCTGATGTTGAATGGATTAGTGGGTTATTGCCGCAAAGGGGTACGACGTTTAAATGAAATATTGGAAACTACCTCTATTGACATCCTTTTAGGCGGTATCGCCGGGCTTTTGCTGGGCATCATGGTTGGCGTATTGAGCACCTACCCGCTGTCTATGTTGAGAGGTTGGGGTCATTATCTCATCATTGCGGTCTTTTTAATATGTGGAGCCCTGGGAGTAAAGATCGGCACCAGCAGGGCCAGTGAGTTGTTTAGCCTGCTGCCTTTCTGGGGCTCTCCAGCTCAATACCCGG
>NZ_DIPG01000049.1:0-3903 GCF_002426325.1 Syntrophomonas sp. UBA5494
TACATATCCGGGCCCCTGCCATAAAGAAGCAGCCAAAATACGTTGAACCGATTTGCTCCCCCGCAAGGACATGGCTTCCCGGCTGATCACTACCAGGTATAATAGGGCGGCCATGTATTCCAGTCCGGCCCAGTAGCTCGACAGCCATACCGCCCCCCAGGCAAAGATATGTATCCACAGCAAACGCAGTGTTACCATAAGAGCCCCACCTCCCTGATCACTTCGACATAGGGGCTGTTGTAGAAGCTGTCGGGAGGGACCCATAGATCCTGGTTGTCATCAAAATCCACACCCTGCAATTGATAAGCCTTCCACATGATTTTACTGCAGTTCCAGATGTTCTGTCCGGATTTAAAGGCTACCGGATAGAATACTTCCCCTATCTGCTCAGTGGCGTATGCAACAGCCGCCTGTTTGACAGCCGGATCGACATTGACCCTCAGCAGGCAGACCTGCGGATATTCGCGGAAATGCTCAACTGATTGCCGGGTTATACCGAGGTCGGCATAGCCTTCAATGATCTGCCCCGACCCTATATACAAAGCGGCATGGGAATAATCCCCATAAGCGCAGTGAGGATAAGCTCCCAGGATTATATCCCCGGGCTCCAAGCCTTCAAAGGAGATGCTGTTATTATGGCGCAAGGGGTTGCCGTACCCGACGTTGCCTGACAAAGCGCTCTTGATATAGACCCGGGTAGCGCCGTCAGGATTGAGAACAATAGCTTGATTATGGGCCAAAATCATTATACCTGCCAGTAATGTCAGCAATGGAAAAATCAACAGATTAATCGGCTGCTTCATGTACAGTACCCCAATCTACAGGCAGGATCACCCCTCGGTTATCCTCTGTTGTTATATTGTCGAGCCTGATTACGGTCTGTTTAACAACTCAATGCAGAGTTTCAGTATATCTGTCTCACTTATTATGCCGATCATCAGGCCGTTTTCCATTACCGGCATCCCACTGATTTTGTGCTTGAGCAGCAGATTAATGGCTTCCAACAGATCGGTTTGGGCTGCGACAGTAATTACGTTTTTAGTCATTACCCAATCTACCGGGGTTTCACACACAAATTCCGGAGAACGCAAAGCTTTTTCAATATCATGCTGCACGATCATACCGATTAAGGCGCCATTTGCCAGTACCGGAAGCCGGCGGACGTTATTCTCCACCATAAGATCCAGTGCGTCACCGATGGTTTTGCGGCTTTCAATACTTATTACCCGGGTAGTCATGATGTCTTTAACCTTCATGAACATCACCTCTTGGATTTATTCTATCACAGAGATTGGCTCGAAACGGTATCCGGCTTATGTTTAACATATGGCAAATGCAACCGGAAATGCCACCTTTATGGCATCTGCAGGATTCTTAAAATGATTGCCGGGGCATTACGAAAGTTGAGCAGAATATCCTTCGGCCCGAACATGGATTAAATAACGGATTTCCAGCCGGGTTTGCGGTACAATAGTAAAAAATATGATTGAGGGTTGTGTATGCGGGCTATCATGAGAAAGCTGAATCGCCATCAGGAATTAAGCCCGGACGAATACCAGAATTTGATGGGCTACATACACCATCTGCGGGTTCATTCATTGCCTTCTTATCAAGTGTTCTATCAGCGCTATGCGGAGGTGCTCTATAAACAGTACGCCACCTACCTGCCGGAATTTGAATATACACTGGGGGACGTGGTCTCTTTGCTTGCCGAAAAGCCGCAGCTGCTCACTTACGCCTTGCAGCGGCCGGTGCAATGGCAGCGCTTTCCCCTCCCGTATCAGCCGTTTTTACAAGCCTGCTCGTTAAAATACCTTAAGGGGCAGTTGTTTTACGAAGTAGTGGAGCAGATGGCTAAAAAACCTGAAACCCTGGCCAACTTACCTCATCCCCGTAACCATGAGGCGGTCATGCTCTTCGAAGATCAGAATCCCTTTAAAGAGCCGGGATTAAAGGCCCATTTTGACCGTTTGAGCCGTTTTAGTTTTGTCACCCGGCTGCAGAGCATGCGGTATCTCACCCTCCATAAAGCCAAGCAGGATTGCGTGGAGGTGCTGGCCCCGGACCGTTTGGGGGGCATCTTTACCAATAAGGAAAAATCGATTTATTACTATATTTACCTGACCGAGTCCATCGAGTCCAAAGCCCGGGAGGCATGCGCCTTGATTAATCTAGCCCTTTATGGGCTGAAAACTGGAGACAGCCATGAAATTTGAAAGCAGGCCGGAAATCGATACTAATCTGTTTGACATATGGCGGCAAGAACTCGTGGAACGCCAGGAGATTCGCCGCTCGGAGCTTAACCCGGCCGACGTGGTATTAAACCAGCCTGAAGAGGCCGAACTCCTGGTCAGGGCATGGTTTTACAGCGGCAGAAGCCGTGATCTGTTTGTGGCCCTGTTCCATAATCTCCACAAGATGCCGATCATTAAATGGCTGATCATGTCACCTCCGCCGATAATCCAGGGTTTTCTCCAATTCCTGCCCGGATACGTTCTGCTATATCGCCCCCGCCCGGTAGAGCTGCAGTTTTTAATCAGCTTGTATAGCGATGAACTGACGGATTGGTACCCTGCTATAGTCAAAAGTCTGGACAAGGAATCCTGCCAGTATTTGATGTCCCGTACCGCCAATGCGAACCTGCGCCAGCTTTTAAAAAACGCGGCCCTGGCCATCAGCCGGGAACAGGGTCTGGGCTGGTTCGGCATAGAGCAAAACCGCTTATCGGACCAAGTTTGCGCAGGATTGTACGGCAATAAAAATCAAAACTTGCTGAAGGCCCTGGATCTGGTTGCAGCCTGCAACCGGAATCGCCTGCAGTATTTACATGGAATCGAACTTTTTCTTGATAACCTTGCAGCGGCGGAGGCTGTTTTTGAAAGCGGCCTGGTGGCAGATAGTCTGGCTATCCTGTTGGATGCCTGGGAAGAGTGCTTGGAAAATCATCAGCTGACAGATATCTTGCGGGATATACAGTTGGCCAAGCGTTTTGTCAGGGTCTTGCGCAGGGTCGCCCCTCTTTATGTTATGCTGGAACACGCCCCGGCGGCGGGGGCGGCCTATCAAGCATTATATGACCGTTATTTCGCCTGCTTGCCAAACAATGCTTCCACTCATACCAGTCTGGAATTAATGGACCGGCTTTTATCAACCAACCAGTCCGTGCCGGCTGTTAAAGCTTCTTTAAAGTTGTGGCACCTACAAATTCAAGATGAAGCCGATGGTGAATACGAACCCTTGTTTAACAGAAGTGACCAATTGGAATTCAGGGTTCTTAAAGCTCTGGTTGACGGCATAAGACTTGCCCAGCCTCAAGAAGCTATTACCCTGATTCTCGCTGTCCTGTGGCTCGATAAACATAATGATTCAAGCTTGGATTCCGCAGCGTCTCACTGGATTTTTACTCAATGCCGGGATTTCTGGTCATGGGTCCCCAGCAAAATGTTTTTTAATGCTCGAATATGGTCTCAAATTGGCAAATTACTGGAGGATGAGAACAGACAAGCCGGGGATCGCTTGCTATCTCGGGTTGAAGAGCTGCAGGGGGACGGTTTGCAGTTCGATTTGCTTCACCGACCGGATCTGTTTAAGCAGCGGAATCGGATTATTGAACGACACATCCTGGCGGGTGCGTTTTTGGGGGTGCATTAAACTGAATTCCACCGGGTTGGATTCCAAAGCCTATGGCTTGATGTTGGAGGAATTACTGAAAAGACTGCGGCAGGAGATTGATTCTCAGCTCCATATAGATTCGATTCAATCGGTCGCTGATTTGGATCAGTATATCTTAAAGATTAACTCTTTTTATTATCAGGGTTTCCTGGAATATTACCTGCCCCGGTATGAACAACGCTGGCAAGCTGAGGCGAGGGAGCTGCTCATGCTCACCCAGCAGCAGCAAGT
>NZ_DIPG01000049.1:4168-7028 GCF_002426325.1 Syntrophomonas sp. UBA5494
TGACTGACCTGAAGCATCAATTACAATCCCTACAGGGCTACTTAACAGCAGTCAAACCCTATTTACAGGATACTGAATTAGTTCGCCAGGTTGATGAATTTCCTGGATACCTTGAAATTTTTCACCTTGAGGGGTCAACCGATCTGCAGCCTTCAATCGGCTCCCATAAGTTAAGTCAAGCCCTCAGTGAAATAACCTACCTGATGAGGCTGGCCGGAGATGCGGCGGCCAAGGACCATGACGGCCGAATTAGAATTGCCGGAGATATGCAGCGGCATATAGATCAGCTCGAGGGCGGGGTTGATAGCGATGATCCGGTGAATCTTTGGATCAGCCAAAAACTCACCCGGGAATTGGCCCTGTACGCAACTGCCCTATCGGCGCCTACAGTGTCACCCGACATGCAAACCTTGATAAATAAACGCTTAGAGGGGTGGCATCGGGTTTTGAAGCTGCGGGCTTCAAATCACTGCGGCCCGGACCCCTTGATACAGAATGCAGTTGATTGCCTGGGCCGGATATCGGCGGAAAATGCCCAGGAAGCCTTGCGGGATGTAGAATTCTCGATACAGCAACTGGAACAGATCATCATGATCCTGCAGAACAACCCGGAACCCAGTTATAAAGTCTTGGTGCAAGTCAGAGAATGGCTGGCCTTTTGGACGCCCTTTTTGCGCAGTATGAGTACGGAAGAAGAGATACGCTGGATCCCCCCGCTGTATAGCTTGCTTTATCAGGTCCGGGTTGCCATATCCTTCTTGTCCAATCAGCTCAGCATGATCGAAACCTCCCGCCGCCGTTCAGCTTATAATCAGGATCAAGCCGGGCGCATGCGGGATCTGGCAGTTACTCAGCTGGAGTTCCTCGGGCAGCTGAAGGCTGATCTGGATCGCTTGTTAGCCCCCAGAAATGTCTCCCGCACCTGGAAGGACATGGGGGTTCGTCTCATCAAGGTGCCTCTGCAAAAAGGAGAGGTCTTCCCTGAGGAGCATATCCCGCTTCTCGGCCAGGCGCGCTGGGAACCCAGAGTGGATGCTGCCCGGCCCGATTACACCATTGTGCACGAAGAAGGCGACCTGTTTATAATTCAGGTTTTGAACGAAGAACAGACCGAGATCCCTTATATGATACTGACCCGGCAACCATAACCAGCGAGGAGTTGACACATGCGGCTTGGCATAGACTTTGGCACTTCATACACCAGGATGGCAGCATTCAGCGCTAATGGTTTAATATGCAGCTCAGCCGGCTGGCCCGGACCAATCCCCAGCATCCTGGGATACTCCCCCGCAACCGGCCGGATCTTTTTCGGCACAGAGGCCATGGAGCTCGAACAGCCTGACGCTCTGCTCTGGCCCGGCTTCAAACCGGCCTTGTGGCGAAGCCCCCAACTGGCGCCGGGGAGCCTTGATTTCGAATATATCCTCACCGCATTTTTTACTTTCCTCAAAGATCAATGGCCTGAAATACCGGACGATCCTATTGAAGCGGTCACTCTGTCAGTCCCCGGTTATCTCGGCATCAAGGCGCAGCACAGCCTGTATGCCGCTCTGCAAAAGGGGTTTGCCGGAGCAGCCATTGCTTTACTTCCCGGGCCGGCTGCAGCCCTGACAGGATATCAAGCCCTGCATCCCGGCCAGGATATTGAAGGGGATATTCTGATTATAGATATAGGGGAAGCGGCTGCTGATTTCAGTATTATCAGCACCGCAGGCAACGGGAAGCAGCTGATATTGGAAACCCAGTCGCAGATGGGCGGTAATGCCTTTTGCGGGGCGGAAGTCGACAAAGAAATCATCCGGGAGATTCTGAAACCGCTATTTCATCAGCTAAAGCGGCCTGACCAATTGCCCTGGGAAGCAGGCCTTTCCCCCGCGGACTGCAGCTACTGGATTAAGCTGAAAAGAATGGCCGATACGACCAAAACCGAACTGGGCCGCCATCATCAAGCGGTTGTAAATATGATAAATATCCTCCCCGGAATGAGCGGGGACATGATTATTGATTCGGTTGCTTTTACCGCCGCTCTCGGTCCGCTGTGGGAGCGGCTGGATTCCTACGTGAAAACCGTGCTGCAGCCCCGCGTCCAGTCACTGGGCCTATATGACAGCCAGGGCTGGAGGTTTGACCATATCCTGCTATTGGGCGGGGCTTCCCATACCCCGGGAGTGCTGCAGCGAATAAAAAGGCTCTTTCCCGGGGTTCCTGTCTGGCATGGCCAGACAAACCAGCCTTATGAAGCCGTCGGCAATTGCCTGTGGAGTAGCGGAAGCAGACGGTTGTACACCGTCTGCCCGTTTAAATTCTATATTGAGAAGAAATCCCCCTCTGAAGAGAGGGGCTGCCAACTGGAGCTTATTCCCTTTGACACCGCCAACCTGGAACTTGATCTCACCGGGACTTACCGTATTTTTTCGCTGCCAGTCCAGTCGGACTACAACCTGGCCAGCAGTCCCGGCGATGTTGAGATAAAAATCTATGCCTTGCCTGACCAAACCAATGCTATTCAGCCGGAGAAGGTTTCGGGCCAGAATGCGGTTCTGCACTGGCAGGAAGCTGACTATAACGGGGCTGAAGTGGTTCATATCGATTTTGATCTGGCAAGTTCACAACTTCTTGTGAACTTCACCAATAACCTCCCCGGGTGTCCTGAGGCGGAACTGTTTTTCGAATGGCCGCTCCGGCAGTTGTCCCAGGCACATTGGTTGTCGGGTTATAAGCACGTTGACAGGGATCTCCTCAAGGCTCTGCAGAGACAGCTGCAGGCCAATCAAAGCGACGGCGCCACACCTTACAGTAATCAGTTGATGGCTACCTACTACAAACTGCTCTGCGTATTGCAGATATTAAATCCCTAGAC
>NZ_DIPG01000049.1:7308-8908 GCF_002426325.1 Syntrophomonas sp. UBA5494
ACGTTGATTGAGCGGACCTATTGAGCAACGCAGTTATTCGCTTTTGTCGACGGTCTGCGGCATCATTCATGGATGCCGGTATAGATCTGCACTGCGTCCCTCAAGAATACCGCAGCCCCGGGTTGTATCTTGTCATAGTGCGCGGTGAAACGCTCGTCATCAACATACATCTGGGCCATTCTGGCATGGGCCTCTCCGGTGTAGCTTTCCCAGAAGTAGCACAGCCACTGGCGATGCAGGTCAGCGGCCTGCTGGGCCAGATCCCCTCCGGGATTGCCGCTTGCCATGGCCTCTTTCAGGGTGTCATTGAAGGCGGCGCTCAAACGCTCTATCTCGGCGTATTGCTGCGGAGTCATATCCAGCACCTTCTGATAGGAGGCCTCCACCACTTTGTCGCCGTATTTGCCCCTTATCTCCTCCCCGTATTTTTGCTCGTTCTCTTCCACCAGTCGGCGCTTAAAACCGGCAAACTTCTCAGCATCGGTCATGATGATTCTCCCTTCTGTCATGGCTATGGTCTTTTCAACATTGGCGATAAGTGAATCCAGTTGCTGCCTTCTCATCAACAGTTTACAATGGTGCTCTTTCAGGGCTTTCAGGCCATCGAAGCATGGTTCCGACAACATTGCCTTGATCTGCTCCAGGTCCACGCCCATTTCCCGGTACAAGAGGATCTGCTGCAGACGGTCCACTTGTTCACGACCGTAAATGCGATATCCCGATGAACTGATCCGGGCGGGCTTGAGAAGGCCGATTTGATCATAGTAGCGCAATGTCCTGGGGCTGACTCCGGCCAGCCGGCTTAGTTTCTGAACCGTATATTCCATTTCCATCAACTCCCGACAAAATCACTATACACCTTTACGTTGCGTCAAGGTCAATAAAGGATGCCAGGAAATAAATAACAAAAGAGACGGCTTCTAAAAAATGCCCATTATTAAGAATATGGATAGCCTTGCAGTGGATAAAACAATTTGCGGTATAATTAGGTCAAAAGTCAGTCGAAAGGATGAAAAACAGTGATTACTACCCTGGCATTGCATCCGGCAGCAGCCAAGGTGCTTATCGGTCAGGCTGTGGCAGCCCTTCCCGAGGTGCAGAAGGCCTTCCGTCAAGGCAAAATCATCATCGCCTCCGGAACCACAAATGTCATGGTGGCCAAAGCCCTGTTGAATGTGGAGATAAAAAACCTGGAACCTCACGCAGCCGGGATTATTACGCAAAGGGCCGCCTGTGTTACTGAAAAGGACCAACGGGTCGCTCCATGGTGCCTGGATCAAGGCACTCCTGTTCAAACCGAATGGCTGGAATTTTTGAACAGCATGCGGTCAGGGGATGTATTCATAAAAGGTGCCAATGCATTTGACAGCGCAGGTCTTATCGGGGTTCTGCTCGGAGACGACCAGGGCGGAACGGTGGGAAAAGCGATCGGCGCCATCAAGGCCCGGGGAATTCACTGGATAGCCCCGGTAGGATTGGAAAAAGCGATCCCCAGTTGTATTGAAGCTGAGCGGTGGATGGCAGGAGCCCCTGAGAGCAGCCTCTGTCTGGGTTACAAGTGCGGCTACATAACGGTTCCCAACACCAGGATTATAACCGA
>NZ_DIPG01000049.1:9093-9356 GCF_002426325.1 Syntrophomonas sp. UBA5494
GGCATGGAAGGGGCCAGTGTCCTGGCGGTAGAGTGTAGGGACGAGGCTCATTGCCAGACGGTATTGCAGATGGTGAGAACAGCCAATCAAACCGCTCCTCTGAAGGTTAAGCGGCAAAGCTGTTTAATCTGCGGAAACACCTGTTTTATGCAGGCCAGGAATTAAATAAATTATTTACCGCGCAGCCAGGACAGCCAGGAGCGCCCTTTGCCTTCCTGTTCTGCTCTCCACAGATTCAGGAATTCGTCGATCTTTTTTTCCCG
>NZ_DIPG01000049.1:9508-11040 GCF_002426325.1 Syntrophomonas sp. UBA5494
TTTTGCTGCATCAGTTCATCATTTTGTTCAATGATCCTGCGGGCTATACTGACCATTTCTTTGATGTTGTTCTCTGGCTGGACGCTGACCAGCCCGGGCTGCTGGCCGTCCTCGCTGTCCTGTGCGGTCTCCAGGGCCAGTTTTATGGCAGTAGTATTCAACCCTTTTTCTTTAAGCTGCAAAACCAGGCGCAATGTGTCCAGATCGGCCTCGCTATACATCCGGTCGCCGCGTTCGTCACGCTTGATTTTTATCTTGAGGCTGTTTTCCAGGTAGCGTAAAGTGTGCTGCTCGATGTTCAGCAGCTCAGCCACCTCACCTATTTTATAAAATCTCTCCATACTCCTGTCACCTTTCCCGAACTCACCTCATAGATTGTTATCAGGTGAAGCAATAAAGACCCATCCCCGACAATCAGGCGCAGGGAGCATCACAAACAGTTGTGAAGCAGTACCCGATGAACACCCGGTTATGAACCTGATTATCAACTTATGAATACCGGTTATGAACCTGATTATCAACTTACTAAGCCAATTATTGTGAAGCCGTTACTTTCCCTACCCCTTCTTAATTTCGCTTATATACTACTTGATAAATGTATATGAGCAGCCGTCCACAATAGGACGGCTTTTTTGTTGCCGTGCTCACAAGCTGAAGCAGCGCTCTGGCCGGGCGTTCTATCAGCTAATATAAAGGCCGCTGTCATTTAGCAGGATTTTCTGTCGGAAATGTTGAATTGCATTTGTCGTAAGAACTTTATTTCACAAATTTATTGCAGGGAAAGGGGGCCGGCTGAAGACGTTTCCAAGGCAGATCCGATTACAATATTTCACATTATACGGGGGGTAATAGTAGAAAATGACTAATGAAATGAAGGTAACCGGTCATATTCAGGAACTGGTAGGCAATCCAACCCCATTAGGCTTGCTGGGGTTGGCCATTGTTACGCTGGTGGCTTCTTCGCAGAAGCTGGGGATTACCGAGGGAACTGCTTATGTTATTCCCTGGGCTATTTTTCTGGGCGCAAGTGCTCAATTTGTCGCAGGATTACTGGACTTTAAACACAACAATACCTTCGGGGGAACCGCGTTTTGCGCTTACGGCTTTTTCTGGTTCGGCGTCGCTATGACCTGGATGACCGGTAATGGCACTATTGGTTTGAACGAAGCTGCTATTATTGATCCCAAACAACTGGGCTTCGCTTTCCTCGGTTATTTGATCTTCACCTTATTCATGACCGTAGGAGCCATGGGGACCAATAAAGTACTCTTTTTAATATTCTTTTTTATTGACTTTCTCTTTTTAGGTCTGTCCTTCAGCAGCTTGCAGATCGGGGATGCACATATGTGGCATGAAGTGGCTGCCTATTCAGAGTTGCTGGTCTCGATATTCTCATTCTATTTAGCCGGGGCCACGGTTTTGAACGTGCATTACGGCTATAGCGTATTGCCGACAGGGGCTCCTTTCGGCTCCTTCCACCGTAAATCGGTGGCTGCCAAGCAGAAAGCCAGCATAGCTGCCTAAGGTTAAAA
>NZ_DIPG01000049.1:11329-15392 GCF_002426325.1 Syntrophomonas sp. UBA5494
TCCATCTGCAAGCGCTTCAGTTGCTCCTGCTCACTCAGGGCATAATTGGAGGTACTGGTAAAGGCTTTATAATAATAATCCGTCAATATGCTTTCTCCATAGCCCACTCCGGGTACAGCCCAGCGCCCGTTCAGATCGCTCCATTGTGCCGCTATACCGCGGGTGATCAGGACAAACCGGGGATCTACAAGGCTTTTTCCAGACGGCAGGGTATTCTTGCAGGCGTAAGCGTACAAATGCTGGATATGGGCTTCAACCCCGGCAGCGGGGGAGGAGAAAATGGCGCCGTGCACTCCATTTTCAAACCGTACCCGGCCAGGATCCGCCCCGCGCAGATCCTCCGCACCGGTCGCAGCCTGCCCGGTCGCTGCCAGACCGCAATAATTGTTCTGATAAGGCTGAACCAGACCGCCGAATCTCCACCAGCCGGTTTCTTTAGCAGCCTGGCAAAAGGCTATGTCCCCTCTGATTCCATACTCAGCGCCAATGCTCAGGTACAATTCCGGCAATTCGCGGGGGGCGTCGGGATTGTTCTTAATCATCAAAGCCTCTAATTGCTCGGCACTGAGGACGGCTTGCCCGCGAATGTCCAAATTGTCGGCAAAGGAAGGGATTGTCCCGCTAACCGGTACAGTTGCGCTGCTGATTAAAACCCGATAGTTCTTATCATCCCATTCCACTGCCATGCCCAGACCCTCACTGATGGCGCGAATGGGCACCATGGTGCGTCCGTCAATAATTACCGGAGCCACGTCGGATCGAATCTCCCGGCCATCCAAAAATATAGTTACCGCCCGCTGGGCCAGTGCCAGAGGCTGGATTAACAGGAGTCCTAAAACCAAGGCCAGAACAGCGAAGCCGGCAGCAAATTTGTTGACACGCATAATAAGTCCTCCCCGATACTTTTTCATAATTCTAAATACGCGTTACTATTACTAATATTTCACCAGAATGCCTATAATTCCTGCCAAAAAAGGACGGGTTTCGCTCCGTTCCACAATTCTCCTTTCCAGTTAAACCCCGGATAATTCAATCTGAATAGCTCCACTGGATATCAAAAGCGATTTATTTATACAAGCTTCGTCAACATACTCTAAAAAAAACTACTGTTTCTAACCATAAGCAGACATTTTTCTCAGCTCTGATGCTGTATCTTATAGTTACCCCCTTTTTTTGGAGATTTTGAATTATTGTAGCGGAGGACAGGCAATCATGTCTTATTTACTAAGCGGGCGGGGAGTTGTAATCGCTGTCTGCCTCATATTTCTTATTTCAAGTCTGACAATATACTTTAATAATCCGGCAATAGTGACAAGATTGTGTCAATTTTACCTGCCCGGGGCCATAATGAGTGCAGCACTTTTTATCGCTTTTTACGCGTTTTGGCAGCAGCGCAACCGTGAGTCGAAAAAACCTGCTTCAGGATGTGTTAACAGCTATGAGCGGGATATAGCACACTGCCAGTCTATGATCCTCAACCAACTGCCGCATAGTATCCTGGTCTTAAACCCTGACGGCATGCTGCTCTACCAAAATGCGCCCGCCGAAAAGCTGTTTGAATTGAATGAAGCCACGGTAGTGGACGAAGCTGTCCTGGCCGAGATCTTATCGATTTCCCAACCTGACCTCCTGGAGGTGCAGACCGGTTTAGCTAACAATAATAGTGTTCAGTTTGAATCTAAGCGCATTGTCAATGAGCAGGAACGATTCTTCAGATACCGTATTGAGCTTATAGAGGATCTGCCCAATTGTCAGGTCATCACCGCAACAGATATTACCGAAACCGTTATTACCCTCCATGAATCCGAGTCCGCCAACCAGGCAAAAAGTCAATTCCTGGCTAATATCAGCCATGAAATCAGAACCCCCATGATAGGTGTGCTGGGCTCGGTGGACTTGTTGGAGCAAAGCGCTTTGAACCGTAACCAACAGGAAAATTTAAATGTGATTAGAGAATGCAGCGAACAATTGCTGGCGATTATCAACGAAATTCTCGATGTATCCAAAATCGAAGTTGGCCTGGTCAACCTCAACCCTACTTGCTGCCGCATCCGCCCCCTGCTCAGCCGGTCCTTGAAAATCGTGGAGCCATTGTTACAGGCCAAAGGTTTAAAGGTACAGTTAAACGTTGACGAAGAACTGCCCGAGATGATCTATTTGGATCAGGCCAAGATGCAGCAGATACTGAGTAATGTACTGAGCAATGCAGTAAAATTCACACATCAGGGCTCGGTCACCATTGAAGCCTGCAAAAGCGGCTCCCCTGACGACCCGCGCCTGGCAGTGGCCGTTAAGGATACCGGCATCGGCATAAGCTCTGAAGAATTGCCGGAGATTTTCGCTCCCTTTACTCAGGCGGATAGTTCCACTACCCGTAAATACGGAGGAACCGGGCTGGGTTTATATATCTGCCAGAAGCTGGTCAATCTAATGGAGGGTACGATTCGGGCAGAAAGCCAGTTTGGAATAGGCACCACCATCTATATAGAAATACCCTTGCAGGAGGCTGCAGGGACTGCTGAGCCAAATCACGGCGGCATATCACCGGCAGCACAAACTGCTGACAACGCTGTACTGAATTTTGACCCCGCCCGCATTCTTGTCACTGAAGACAATTTATTGAATCAAAAAATTGTTTCACAGATGCTGCATAATTATGGCTTCTACTGCCGTGTGGTAAGCAATGGCCTGGAATGCCTGAACGCCCTGCATCAAGAGTCGTTCGATGTAGTTTTGCTGGATATGCAGATGCCGGTTATGGACGGATATGAAACTGCCGGGATAATTCGCCAGGATGCCAGCCTCAATCATGTGGCGGTTATCGCCATGACCGCCAATTCCATGGTGGGTGACCGGGAAAAATGTCTGGCCAGCGGTTGTACCGATTATATCTCCAAGCCCTTTAAAGCCAGGGAACTGGCGGAAATAATAACTCAGCACCTGCCTCAACAGAACAGAGACACCGCCTTGGAAAATGACAGATTGCTCATCAATGAGCTGATGCCTGAGCTTCTCGAAATGCTGGGTGAAATGCTGGAATCCCTGTACGCCTCCTGGAGAAAAAAAGACCTGCCCGGATTGCAGAGCCTGGGGCACGACATTAAGGGTACTGCCGGCATGTATGGCCTGGCAGCCATTTCACAGCTGGCCGGCAAATTGGAAAAAGCCGCCCGGGAGCATGATTTTCAAAAGATAACCTCTATTATCGGCGATCTGGAAGAAAAATACGCTCAGATCAGGGTTCAGTTCTTGGGGCAGAACGCAAACAGTCTTAAAGTCTAAATAACCGGCTTAAATATTGACAGTTCGCGGCTGTTCAATTATATTTACCATCATATTCAGGTGTGAAGGGAATAATTGAAATGGCCATACACATTATAACTGACAGTACGGCATACCTCACTGAAAGTATGCTGAAAGACGAGGATATTCGGGTAGTCCCTCTTAATGTAATGATGCAAGGCAGACAGTACCGGGAAGGTATAGATTTAAGCAATCGCGAATGCTACCAGGTCATGCGCAGTCAACCGGTCTTTCCGACTACCTCGCAGCCGTCAGCCGGCGATTTTTTAGAAGTCTACCGCTCACTGCCCCTCGGCGACGAAGCCCTGGTGATAGTGATATCCTCGCGTCTCTCCGGCACCTGGCATTCTGCGGAGATGGCCCAGGGGCTGCTGAACCGGAGTGATGTCAGGATTCATGTAATAGATTCATGGTCTTCTACCATAGGTCTGGCTCTGCAGATAATAAGGGTCTGCGAAATGCGCCAGGACGGGCAGGGCATGGATGCCATCCTGAATGAGTTGAAACGTATGATCCCCAAGACCAAAGTATTTTTCGTGGTAGATAATCTGGAATACCTGTCAAGAGGCGGGCGCATCGGCCCGGCCGCCAAATATTTCGGCAACATGCTGCAGATCAAGCCGATTTTGTACTTGCATGAAGGCAAAATAGATGTGTTTGACAAGATCCGCACCAAACACAAGGCAGTAACCCGGATTGTGGAGGCTTTTTCCGCCCTGTCTCCCCAGGTGGAGAAACTGGCCGTTACCCATGTGGACGC
>NZ_DIPG01000049.1:15712-16027 GCF_002426325.1 Syntrophomonas sp. UBA5494
TCGCGGCCGGTAAAATAATTATACCAGGCTGAGGTATGATATAGGTCCCAGTTAACCGGCGGTACATAAAGATTTTCCAGTTGGCTCTCTTCATGGTAAGCCTTGAGCATGGCATAGGCTTTTACCCAAATACATTTTTTCTGCTGGGGATATACCTCGCACCAGCCGTTCATACTGCCGCCGCAAGCTCCATTGCGTTGGTTTTTCGGGCATTGCGCCATGGGGCACAGATAAGCGATATCCAGCAAGGCGCAATCACCGCAATCCTGGCAGCCGTTGCCTATCACTTTCAGCAAGTGCTCAAGCCGGTATTTT
>NZ_DIPG01000049.1:16245-21458 GCF_002426325.1 Syntrophomonas sp. UBA5494
GTCTTGGTATTAAGTCCGTTGGCATGATCTGGTTCATAATAATAAAAGCCGCCGGTTTGAGGGTAATCGAACTCAGGTATCAGCTTCATCCAGTCAGAGCTGAGTTCTTCCCCTTTTTCGGTGATGTATGCAACCTGTTCATATTTGAGATTATGCCCCCCCAGGTGCACCCCGTCAAAGCCCATGCCTTTCATAAAGGCGTACATTTTGGCGGCCCGCAGCAGGCGAGCCCCGCTGCCTTTGTCCTCATCATTTCGTTCTTGGTCTATTTGTTCTAAAAGCCGGTCGGTAACCACGCTGCCCGGCAGCTGGTTGGCGTTCATCATTTTAGCAGCGCCGAAAGGCAGGACATAGATGTTGCCTATCACTGGCAGTTCGGGGCGATAAAGCTTTACAAACTGCAAGGCCTCATGAAATTTGCGGGCGTCGAAACCCAGCTGGGTAATGACAAAACGGGCGCCATGATCGATCTTTTTCTTAAGTTTATAATACTGTGCCATCAGTTCGGCTTCACTGGCCTTAAACGGTGAAACCACGCAGCCGGCGAAGAAGCGGGTGGGCTGGCAGGGGTTAGCCCCCGCAGAGGGTTCGCTGGCGCCGTTATTCAAACTGTTTATTAAATCCAGCAGCTGCACCGGGTCCAGGTCGAAAACCGGTTTGGGCCGGCCTTTAAATCCACTGCTGGGGTAGTCGCCGCTCATGACCAAGAGGTTTTCCACACCGGCCCGCTCCAGGGCGTACAACTCGGACTCGATTTGATTGCGGTTTTTGTCTTTACAGGTAAAATGGATAAGCGCCTCTATGCCCAGCTTTTGAATCTCTATCCCCAGGCAACTAGCTGACAAGGCGGGCCGCCCCCCAGGATTATCGGTGATGGTCACGGCGTGAATCCTGCCGTCAGCAGCGGCTAGTCTAGCCGCTTTTACCGCATCTTGCTGGGATTTTTCATGTGCTCCCCGGCCTGGCACCAATTCCCAGGTTACACAGAAGCTGTTTTTATTTAATAACGATTCTGCAAAGCGGCTGTTCATCTGCTTCACTTCCCTTTAACAACTGCACTGGAGGCATAAATCCAAAGATACATGTCATTACCACCAGGCCCAAGAGCCAACGATTGTCCACAGGTCAGGATATATTGAATTATAACATAATTCAGTTATCATCATTATGAATCGCGACCAGCCCTGTAGATGGGTTCATAGTTGGTCAGCAAGGAATAAATGCTTATCAATATAAAAATGCAGTAAGGTATAATATACGGGTAGTCGAGATTTAAGGCCAGTGCAGGTCATGGGATTTTGTAAGAAAGGTATTCATCGCCATGAGACAGTCAATCGAGCAACCCTACATTTTTGATGGAGCCATGGGAACTTATTATGCCAGCCGGGCGGTGAATCCGGTAAGCCCGTGTGAACTGGCCAATCTGTACGACCCGGCCACTATCGTAAGCATCCATCGTGAATATATCTCGGCCGGTTGTCAGGCCATCAAGACCAATACCTTTGGGGCTAACCGGATCAGCCTGAATCGTGATTTTGAAACTGTCAGGGAAGTCATCTGCCGGGGTTACCGTCTGGCCGAAGAGGCGGTACGCGGTACTCAGGTGCAGGTGTTCGCCGACATTGGTCCCATACCCGGGGATGATACCGCCGACATTGGGGAGCAGTATCAGGAAATTGTGAATGTATTCCTGGACCTGGGAGCGTCACACTTCATATTTGAAACCTTTAGCAGTGCCGACGATCTGCTGGAAGTGTCTCAATATATCAAAGACCACAACCCCCAGGCTTATATACTGGCAGAATTCGCAGTATCACCGGAAGGTTTGACCCGAATGGGCATATCCGGTCATCAACTGCTGGAAAAAGTATGGCAATGGCCCAGCATCGATGCCTGTGGTTTTAACTGCTATTCCGGACCTTCACATTTATTGGAATACATCAAAACTTTCGACATCCGGGACAAAATCATCTCGGTTATGCCCAATTCGGGCTATCCCACCACGGTAAACAACCGCATCTACTTCAATAACAGCAAGGAATATTTCGCTGGCAAAATGCTGGAGCTGGCCAGACAAGGGGTCGCCATCCTGGGAGGTTGCTGCGGCACCACCCCTGCCTATATCCGTGAAACGGTGGCCCGTCTTAAAGGCCTGACGGTGGGAGAAATCGTGCAGAAGACCGCTCAGCCGCAAGCGTTCCGGGTCAAAGTCCCCTTAGAGAATCCGCTGACGGATAAAATCAAACAGGGAAAAAAGGTGCTTGCTGTAGAGCTGGACCCGCCTATCGATACGGACATCGATTTCTTTATGGAAGGAGCGCAGCTTCTCAAACAAGCCGGGGTGGACGCCATTACCATTGCCGACTGCCCGCTGGCCAGGGCCAGGGTGGACAGCAGCCTGATGGCCTGCAAATTGAAAAGAGAACTGGATATTACCCCGATTCCTCATATGACCTGCCGGGACCGCAATATCAACGCCACCAAAGCCCTCTTGCTGGGATTGAACATCGAGGGCGTCAACAATGTTTTGGTGGTCACCGGCGACCCGGTTCCCACCGCCCAGCGCGACGAAATCAAGGGGATATTCAGCTTCAATTCAGCCGTACTGGCAGGCTATATCCGAAATCTGAACGAAACCGTGTTTTCGTCCCCTTTTAACATTTGCGCGGCTTTAAATGTAAATGCCAGAAATTTTGGCAGCCAGCTGCAGCGGGCGCAAAAGAAAATCGCTCAGGGCGTGACCATGTTCCTGACCCAGCCGGTGCTGAGCCGGCAGGCGGTTGAGAATATCAAAAAAGCCCGTCAGGAGTTAAATGCCAGCATCCTGGGAGGCATTCTGCCTATCATGAGCCACCGCAATGCCTGCTTTATGAACAATGAGGTGGCGGGCATATATGTTGCGGAGGAAATCGTGGAACAATACCGGGATATTCCCAGAGAAGAAGCCCACCGGCTAGCGGTGGAGGTATCCATAGATATGGCTAGCCAGATATATGATTATGTAGACGGATATTATCTGATAACGCCTTTTAAGCGCGTCGATATCATTACTGCCATAATCGCCGGGATACGCAATTTGACTGTCTAATGGAGCTACTCCCGGGCTAGTTGTGGACAGCTCAGGATGATAAAGGGACGGTTTCCCAACCGTCCCATGTAAATCGCTTCCTAATGCCACCGGCTTTACATATTCTTTATCAATTCATCCGCAAACTGTGAGCATTTAACCTCGGTGGCCCCTTCCATCAGTCGGGCGAAGTCGTAAGTCACCACTTTGCCGGCGATGGTCTTTTCCACCGCCGCTATGATCAGATCAGCGGCCTCATTCCATTGCAAATGGCGCAGCATCATCTCCCCGGACAGTATCACCGAGGAAGGATTGACTTTATCCAGACCGGCGTACTTGGGTGCGGTTCCGTGGGTGGCCTCAAAAATGGCATGCCCGGTCACATAGTTGATGTTAGCCCCGGGGGCGATGCCGATGCCGCCTACCTGTGCCGCCAGGGCGTCTGAAATATAATCGCCGTTGAGGTTTAAGGTGGCCACCACATCGAATTCACGCGGCCGGGTCAATATCTGCTGCAGGAAGATATCCGCAATAGCATCCTTGATGATTATTTTGCCGGCCTTTTCCGCTTCGGCCTGGGCCGCATCAGCGGCGTCGCCGCCCAGTTCATCCTTGATGCGGTCATACTCCGCCCAGGTGAACACCCTGGAGCCAAACTCGCTTTCAGCCAGCTCATAACCCCAGTTTTTAAACGCGCCTTCGGTATATTTCATGATGTTGCCTTTATGGACCAGGGTTACACTTTTGCGCCCGTTTTCCAGGGCATATTGGATGGCAGCCCGTACCAGGCGCTGGCTGCCTTGTTCGGAAACCGGTTTGATTCCCATGCCTGAGCTTTCCGGGAAGCGTATCTTGGTAACACCCAGTTCCCGTTGCAGGAAGTCGATCAATTTCCTGGCTTCAGCCGAGTCGTGGGAATACTCGATACCGGCATAGATGTCCTCGGTGTTCTCCCGGAAGATGACCATGTCGGTATCCTCCGGCTTCTTGACCGGTGACGGCACCCCCGGGAAATAACGCACCGGGCGCAGGCACACATATAGGTCCAGCTCCTGACGCAAGGCTACATTCAGGGAGCGTATGCCTCCTCCAATCGGAGTGGTAAGCGGTCCTTTGATGGCAATGATATATTCGCGGATAACATCCAGGGTCTCCGGCGGCAGCCATTCGCCGGTGAGATTAAAGGCCTTCTCTCCCGCCAAAACCTCATTCCAGACAACACTACGGCGGCCCTGATAGGCCTTATCTACCGCCGCATCCAGGACTCGTGAAGCCGCCGCCCATATATCGGGGCCGGTTCCATCCCCTATGATAAAAGGAATTATGGGATGGTCAGGCACATGTAAGACACCATCCTTAACCGTGATCTTTTCGCCCGGGGTGAGAGTCATATACAAATAACCTCCTCATAAATTCGCCTGTCATAAATAGGATTGGACTAGATACCCGGAGAGGCTCCCTAGTCGAAATTGAAAGTGCCGTATTTCTTGAAATGCTCGACCAAACCGCCGTCGGAGAGGATCTTGAGCATAACCGCCGGCAATGGGGTGGTGGGTATATCAATGTTCTTGGTGAGATTGTGCACCACACCGGCTTGCAGATCTATATCTAATTCATCACCGGCATCGATCAAGTCAGTGTTGCATTCTACCAGAGGCAGGCCGGTATTGATGCAATTACGATAGAATATGCGGGCAAAGGACTTGGCCAGAACCACACTGATGTCAGCATTGATAATCGCCAAAGGGGCTTGTTCCCGGGATGATCCGCAACCGAAGTTTCGCCCCGCCACGATAAAGTCGCCTTTGCTCACCTTGTTGTAGAAATCGGGGTCCAGGTCCTCCATAACATGTTTGGCCAATTCTTTCATATCGAGGGTTTTAAATTTATGTCTTCCCGAAATGATGTAATCGGTGTTAACATCATCCCCAAATTTATGGCTTTTACCGCGTAAACTCAACTGCTCGGCCTCCTCACCTTATTTAATATAGTCCCGGGGGTCAGTAATGACACCGGTCAACACCGAAGCTGCTACTGTGGCCGGGGATGCCAGATATATAAATGCCTTGTTGTTCCCCATGCGTCCTTTGAAATTGCGGTTGGCAGTTGAGATCACATTTTCGCCGTCAGACGGCACACCATTGTG
>NZ_DIPG01000049.1:21708-29476 GCF_002426325.1 Syntrophomonas sp. UBA5494
GCTGCGGCAATGCGCAGATCCTCAATGCGCCCGTTGGTGCAAGTGCCGATAACCCCTTGCTGAATGGGTGTTCCCGCTACTTCAGTGATCGGGGAGACATTGTCGACGGTATGCGGTTTGGCAACCTGGGGCTCCAGATTGGAAACATCGTATTCCTTGACCTGGGCGTAAACTGCGTCGGGATCGGCCTTCACCGGAGCGAAGGGGCGTTTGCCATGTTCTTCGACCCAGGCCCGGGTTTTGTCATCAGCTTCCATCAGGCCCACCTTGGCGCCCATTTCAATGGCCATATTGCTGATGGTGAAACGGGCTTCGACGGATAGGGCGTCAATGGCCGGGCCGACATATTCGGCAGCCATATAGGTAGCGCCATCTGCAGTCACATCTCCAATCAGATGGAGTATCAAGTCTTTAGAGTAAACCCCGGGAGGCAAAGTACCATTAACCACGAATTTGAAGGTTTCGGGGACCTTAAACCACAACTTCCCGGAAATTAAGCCGGCCGCCAGGTCGGTTGATCCGACTCCGGTGGAAAAGGCGTTGATAGCCCCGTAAGTGCAGGTATGTGAATCAGCTCCAATAACCAGGTCGCCTGAAACCACATGGCCCTGCTCCGGCACCAGCTGATGGCATACGCCTTCTCCGATGTCATAAAGGAAAATACCCTGCTGATCGGCGAACCGGCGCATCTGATCATGCAGTTCCGACACCCCCTGTAAAGGGCTGGGAGCACTGTGGTCAATGACCATAGCGATCTTTGCCGGGTCAAACACCTTTTTGGCTTCCATTTCCTGAAAGGCCTGAATGGCCAGCGGTGAAGTGCCATCCTGCCCCATTATGAAGTCCAGGTCAGCCACCACGATATCATTGGCTCTGGCATCCTGGCCGCTCTTTAACGACAGAATCTTCTCAGCTATTGTCTTGCCCAAAGCGGTCCCCTCTTCCTTTGATATAGTCTTCATAGATGTACATCAATTCTTTGTCAAACAATGATCTCTTGAGATCGATGGCCATCTGGCGCACCTTTCCCAATAATTCCTCGGCTTCTTTTTTGGAAAGTTCAATGCCATATTCTTTCGTAAATTTGGAGGCCACCGCGGCTGATCCGGAATGCTTGCCGATGACGATCTGCCGCTCTAAACCGACCTCTTCCGGTGAAAACACCTCGTAGGTAAGGGGATTCTTGAGAACCCCGTCACCGTGAATTCCGGATTCATGGAAAAATATGTTGCGCCCTACTATGGGTTTATTGACCGGCAATATCCTTCCTGAAGCCCGGGCTACATATTCCGCCACTTCCCTGAAGATGGTGGTGTTGTAAGGCAATTTCATGCCTATGAGGTACTTTAAAACCATAATCATTTCCTGCAGGCAGGTGTTGCCCGCCCGTTCTCCCAAACCATTTATGGTAACCCCCACATACTTAGCCCCGGCATAGACACCCGACAGGGCATTGGCAGTCGCCATACCGAAATCATTATGAGTGTGCATTTCCACATCGATGCCTACCGCATCGATCAGGGTCTTAATATAGCGATAGGTGGTCAGCGGGGTCAGTATACCCACGGTGTCGCAGAACCTTAAGCGGTCAGCCCCGGCATGTTTGGCCACCAGGGCAAATTCGGTCAAGAATTCCGGATTGGACCTGGAGGCATCTTCAGCATTAACCGAGACGTACATGCCTTGGTCTTTAGCAAATTCGCAGGCCTGCTGCATGCGGTTTAACACATCCTGCCGGGTAGTCTGCAGTTTGTGTTCGATATGGATGTCGGATGTAGAAATAGATATAGCTACAGCGTCAACGCCGCAGCAGATGGATTCCTTGATGTCGGAGATCACCGCCCGATTCCAGGCCATAACGCTGGCTTTGAGCCCCAGGCTGACAATCTGTTTGATGCACTCCTTTTCGAAACCGCCCATAACCGGTATACCGGCTTCAATTTGATCAATCCCAACACTGTCAAGAAACTTGGCAATTCTTACCTTCTCCGCGTTGGCAAAGACTACCCCTGCGGTTTGCTCCCCATCGCGCAGGGTAGTATCTACGATGCTGATTTTAGCGTTTTCATCCATAAACCATTCTCGGCCTCTGTCTATATCCATATAAGATTCACTCCTCTCTTACCCTTTCAGGGTCAGGTTTCCCCATCACTTGAATATTGGTCTATCTATTACACTATTGGGCCGACAAACACTTATCAATTAATTGATTCACCAGGGTGGGATTGGCCTGGCCTTTGGTGGCCTTCATAACCTGCCCTACTAAAAACCCGGCCGCTTTTTGCTTGCCGCCCAGGTAGTCTTCAACCACTTTGGGATTGGCCTTTAAAACCTCTTCTATCATAGCAATCAAGGTATCTTGATCCGATATCTGAGCCAGGCCTTTTTCCTTGACAATTCCCTGCGGTTCATTTCCGCTGGCAAACATTTCAGCAAATATGTCTTTGGCCATTTTACCGCTAATAGTACCTTCATCAACCATTTTCAACAGGGCTGCCAAATGACCGGGCTGAACCAGGCAAGCTGAAATCTCCATATTGCTCTGGTTAAGATATTTGTTTAACTCGCCCATCATCCAGTTGGCTACGGCTTTGGGCTGGGAAAAATCAACTACGCACTGGTCAAAGTAAGCCAGGTATTCCGGAGTTGAGGTTAAAATGGCCACGTCATAAGGCGGCAGCCCATATTCATCCATCAATCTCTGCTGGGCCTGATGAGGCAGTTCCGGCATCTCCCGGGCAATACTCTCCACCCATTCTGGGCTGATCATCAGAGGCGGCAGGTCCGGCTCCGGGAAATATCGATAGTCATGGGCCTCTTCCTTGCTGCGCATGGAGCGCGTGACCTGTTTCTCCTCATCCCAGGTGCGGGTTTCCTGCACGATGAGCTCACCGTCATCCAGGGCATCCATCTGCCTCCGGGCTTCATATTCTATAGCCTTTTCCAGAGCCCGAAAAGAGTTGAGATTCTTAATTTCGGTTCTGGTCCCCAGTTTCGCCTCGCCCCAGGGCCTTACCGAGACATTGGCGTCGCAGCGCAGAGACCCTTCCTGCATCTTGCAATCGGATACCCCCGCAAACAGCATGGTGGAGCGCAGCTTTTCCAAATATTCCCGGGCTTCTGCGGCGCTTCTCATATCAGGCTGGGATACTATCTCCAACAATGGGACCCCGGAGCGGTTCAAGTCCACCAGTGAGAAGGCGGTCTGAGTGATGCTGCCCTGATGCACTAATTTGCCGGCATCCTCTTCCATGTGCGCCCGGACAATACCGATCCGCTTGGTCCGGCCCTCAACATAAATGTCCAGATAACCGTTGAGGCAAATGGGCAGATCAAATTGCGAGATTTGATAAGCCTTGGGCAGATCCGGATAGAAGTAATTCTTGCGGTCAAACTTGCTATAGGGAGAAATTTCACAATTCAAGGCCAAGCCGGCCCGAATGGCGTAGTCCACTACTTGCTGGTTCAATACCGGAAGCATGCCGGGAAAGCCTGAGCAAACCGGGCATACATTGGTGTTCGGCTCGGCTCCGAAGCTGTTCGAGCAAGCGCAGAATATCTTGGTTTTGGTTTTCAGTTCCACATGAACTTCCAAACCTATAACAATCTCGTAATCGTACTTTTCCACTATTTCACCCCCAAACCGGGTCTGGCCAAATGGAAGCTGGTAGCCTGTTCAAACGCATACGCCGCCTTAATGATAGTTCCTTCATCAAAGGGCTTGCCGATCAACTGCATGCCTACCGGCATCCCCCCGGCGAAGCCGCAGGGAATTGACATTCCCGGTAAACCGGCCATATTAATGGGAACGGTCAGAATATCATTCATATATAGCGTCAATGGGTCTCCGGTCTGTTCTCCCAGTTTAAAAGCCACGGTAGGAGCGGTTGGAGCCGCTATTACATCGAAATCCTCAAACACTCTGTCGAAGTCATTCTTCAAAAGGCGGCGAACCTTTAAAGCTTTAAGGTAGTAGGCATCGTAATAACCCGAACTCAGCGCATAGGTCCCCAACATGATGCGGCGTTTGACATCGGACCCGAATCCCAGAGCCCGGCTTTGGGAGAACATGTCCACCACATTCTCCGCTGAGAAATCCCGCAACCCATACCTGACCCCGTCATACCTGGCCAAATTGGCGCTGGCCTCAGCGGTGGCCACCAGATAATAGGCCGGCAAGGCATATTCGCTGTGGGGCAAGGAGACTTCGTCTATGACCGCCCCCAGGGACTCATAGGTTTTTAAGGCCTGCACTACGGCCGACTTCACCTCATCATTGACCCCTTGCTGGAAATATTCGCGGGGATAGGCGATCTTCAGGCCCTTGATATCATTTTGCAAACTCTCCGCGTAATCAGGAACCGCTATATCGACACTGGTCGAATCCAGGGGGTCATGTCCGGCAATGGTTTGCAGCACCAGAGCACAGTCGGCTACATCGCGGGTAAAAACCCCCACCTGATCAAGTGATGAAGCATAGGCGATTACCCCCCAGCGGGAAACCCGGCCATAGGTCGGTTTCAACCCGACCACCCCACAGTAGGATGCGGGTTGGCGGATAGAGCCTCCGGTGTCAGTCCCCAGGCTGAAGGGGATTTCACCCGCCGCTACTGCGGCAGCAGATCCCCCTGACGACCCCCCCGGCACCCTGCTGTGGTCCCAGGGGTTGTGGGTGGGGAAAAAGGCTGATTGTTCTGTGGAAGAGCCCATGGCAAACTCGTCCATATTCAGCTTACCCACCATAATGCCGCCGGCTTCAATCAGGCGTCCAGCCACGGTTGCATCGTAATTGGGCACAAAATTTTCCAAAATCCTGGAAGCGCAGGTGGTTAATACCCCGCGGGTGCAGAATATATCTTTTAAGCCATAGGGAATCCCTGACAGGCCCCGGTAATTACCCTGTTTGTCGACAAGACGGGCGCTGTTCCGGGCATTATCCTCCAGAAGAGTAATAAATGCCCGCACATCAGGTTCGACTTCCTTAATTCGCCCCAGACAGGAGTCCAAAATCTCTTCGGAAGTGATTTCTTTTTTTTCCAGGCGGGTTTTCAATTGATGAATTGTTAAATCACAAAGCTGCACCTTATCACCCCTTTAAATAATCTTGGGCACTTTATATTGCCCATCTTCTGCCATAGGGGCGTTGGCCAGCATCTCTTCCCGGTCGGGACTGCTTTTGACCGCATCCTCGCGAAATACGTTGGATACCGGCAGGATATGGTCCAATGGTTCTATATTCTCAGTATCGAGCTTCTTGAGGCGATCAGCATACTCCAGGATTGCTCCCAGCTGCTCGGCAAGTTGTTCCTTTTCCATCTGGCTCAAGCTGAGACGCGCCAGTAATGCCACATGTTCAACCTCTGCAATAGTTAGAGCCATTCTGTTTTCCTCGCTTACAGGTCAAATTTTTTTCATCATATTATATCATTATATCAATTTCAGGTCACTAAACACCAATACAACATGCCTACCCTTATTTTCCAGCCATCCCCATGAGCCCAACCATAATCGGCGCCAGCAGCAGCGCAGGCAAGAGGTTGGCGATGCGAATCCTGGTAACGCCGATGATATTAAGTCCCAAGGCAGTTATGATCAGTCCCCCCAGGGAGGTGATGGTGTTCATCATCAAAGGCGTCAGAACGGGCTGAAGCCATACCGCGCCAATACTGATAGTGCCTTGATATATCAGAACGGGCAGGAATGAAAATACCACCCCGGCCCCGTAGTTGGCGCTGAAAACCAGTGCAAAAATGCCGTCCAGTAACGCCTTTACGCTCAACACATCGTAATTGCCGGTCAACCCGTCTTCAAGCGCTCCCACTATCCCCATAGCCCCCACGCAAAAGAGCAGACTGGCGGCAATAAAACCCTCTACAAATCGATTGCCTTCGGCCCGGAAGACTTGCTGCACCTTATCGCCCCATATTTGCAGGCGTTGTTCCCATTGCTGCCATTCGCCTATCACCGCACCGAGAGCCAAACTGCTGCCCAGGACAGCCCAATGATCGGCCTTGAGGGCATATTGCAGGCCGATCGCTACTACCACCATCCCCAGCCCATCCTGAATGGTTCGATTGAAATTCTCCGGGATACCCTTGCGGAACAATAATCCCAAAAGCCCGCCTAAAACGATAGCCAAAGCATTAATCAAGGTTCCCAGCATCTGTTATAACCCCCACGAATAAATATATATTCCGCTGCCGGTTGCTTACACCCAGCCCTAAAAATGGAGCTTTGACCTGAAAGATGGCCAAAAAAAACTCCCCCGTTGAGGGAGAGCGGTCGTGGTCTTCCTCAAGACTCAAAAAATATGGCATATGTACCCTGACCTACATGGGCGCCGATGACCGGGCCTATTTCTCCGACTATCAGCTCACGCGGCTTGAACCGGGTCAGAATATTCCGCTGCAAATATTCAGCGCTTTCCGGGCTGTTGGCATGACTCAATCCCACCGTTTGTTGAGATAGATCAGCGCCCTGATTCTCCATGATATCCAGTAATTTGCGCATAGCCGATTTATGCCCCCGGGCTTTATTCAAAGGCATGATGTAGCCATCCCGGTCAAAATGTAAAATCGGTTTGATATCGAGAATATTGGCCAGAGTCCCTTTACTGCGGGATATGCGGCCGCCCTTTATAAGGTATTCCATATTCCCCACCGTGAAGAGGCACTGCAGGTGCTGCCGCATCTCCTCCAAGCGCTCCAGTATGGTCTGCAGGTCATGGCCGATTTGGGCCATGCGGGCGGCCTCCAAAACCATCAAACCGCATCCCACTGAGGCTTTGCGCGAGTCGAAGACAGTCAGATTCGGGTTGTCAAGCATTTTCTGAGCTACTTGAGCCCCCTGAAAGGTACCGGATATGCCAGATGAAAAATGAATCGCCAGAACTTGAGATCCATCACTTAATGCCTCTGTATAGACGCGGGTCAATTCTTCCAGGGCAGGCTGGGTTGTGGACGGCAAGATCGGAGACGCCTCCATGAGCCGGTAAAAATCATTGTTGCTGATCTCTCCAGGCTGATAGACCCTTTCGCCAAATCGCACCAGGAGCTGTACTATGCCGATATTAAAATCTTTTATGATCTCTGCAGGGAGATCACAGCAGCTGTCAGCCACAATTCGTATGCCCATATGTTAAACCTCATTGATCTTCATAAACCACGAGATTATTATACATTATATGTATGGGTTGAGCACAGATACTATTTTTTCGCTAATAACTGTTGGTGCTCTTCCATTAAACCCGCAAACGCAGTTTCATCAAGCA
The DNA here is from genome assembly GCF_002426325.1 of Syntrophomonas sp. UBA5494. NCBI lineage: Bacteria > Bacillati > Bacillota > Clostridia > Eubacteriales > Syntrophomonadaceae > Syntrophomonas > Syntrophomonas sp. UBA5494. Next base: position 28,979 of record NZ_DIPG01000049.1, read on the forward strand.
AAGTGATTCCTAACTGCTGTGCTTTATCGTATTTGCTGCCGGGGTCCTCTCCCACCACAACATAGTCAGTTTTCTTACTCACGCTGGAAGAAACTCTTCCCCCTAGTTCCTCGATGATTTGCGTAGCCTGGCTGCGAGTGAACGAAACCAGTGAGCCGGTCAGCACAAAACTCTTTCCCAGCAATGGCAGAGGCCCCTGAAGCGGTTTATCCTCGATGATATTTAAGCCGGCGGATTTGAGTTTTTCTACGGTTTGACAGTTGCGCGGCTCGGCAAAAAAACCGGTAACGCTCTCCGCGATCTTCGCTCCAATTTCCGGGATTTGTATTAACTCGGCTTCACTCAAATGATAATACTGGTCCAAATTGCCGTAATGCCTGGTAAGGATTTTGGCGCTCTTGGGGCCGATATGACGAATGCCAAGCGCCGTCAGCAAACGGAACAAGGGCTGCTTTTTGCTCCTTTCAATAGCCTCTATGAGTTTGGCGGCCGATTTGG
>NZ_DIPG01000049.1:29610-31212 GCF_002426325.1 Syntrophomonas sp. UBA5494
TACCATACCGCGCTCCACCAGCTGTTCAATCACTGCCGGACCCATGCCCTCTATGTCCATAGCATCCCGGGAGGCGAAGAAAATCAGGCTCTCTTTCAAGCGGGCCGGGCAGTTTATATTTTCACAGCGGTAGGCCACTTCTCCTGAAGGCCGCACCACCTGGCTTTCACAGGCCGGGCATTTCAGCGGGGGCGTGACCTTGACTTCGTCCCCTTTTCTCTTTTCGGGAAAGGACTTGATGATTTCGGGAATGATGTCTCCCGCTTTATGAACCAGTACTATATCGCCCTTGCGGATGTCCTTTTCCTCAACCAGGTCAAAATTATGCATGCTGGCCCGGCTTACGGTAGTGCCGGCCAGAGAGACCGCTTCCAAAATGGCCGTGGGGGCTATCACCCCGGTTCGGCCTACATTAACCACTATATCCAGAACCCTGGTCTCTTTCTCCTCGGGGGGAAACTTGTAAGCAATGGCCCAGCGGGGGCTCTTGGCGGTCTGCCCTAATTCTTCCCGCGCAGGCAGGGAATTGAGTTTCACCACTATGCCGTCTATTTCGTAGGGGAGTTCATGGCGCTTTTCGCCGAGTTCTTCGCAATACCTGAAAACCTCACGGATATCGTGGCAAAGGTAATATTCCGGATTAACCGGCAGGCCTTGCTCCTGTATAAAAGCCAGCATATCCTGTTGAGTGCTTAAGGCCGCCCCTTCAGCATAAACCACATCGTAAAAGAACGCCGACAGGGAACGGGAAGCGGTGATCTGCGGGTTCAACTGCCGGAGCGAACCGGCCGCGGCGTTGCGGGGATTGGCGAAGATCCGCTCCCCTATTTCCTCTTTTTCAGCGTTTAACCTGGCGAATTCCCGTTTGGGCATATATACCTCCCCGCGCACCTCCAGGCGGGGCACAGCAGTCTTCAACTTGAGGGGGATGGTCTTAATGGCACGGACATTGGCGCTGACATCCTCTCCCACCAGACCGTTTCCCCGCGTGGCTGCATGCAGGAAAACCCCATTTTCATAAACCACCACCACAGACACCCCGTCGATTTTGAGTTCAGTCATGAAATCGGCCTGGTTAACCAGCCTGAGGACACGTTGATTAAATTGGGCCAAATCCGAAAAGGAAAAAGCATTATCCAGGCTTAGGAGCGGATAGCGATGGGTTATGGTGTTGAATTTATCTAAGACCTCTCCGCCAACCCGCTGGGTGGGGGAGTCCGGGGTTATCAATTGCGGATACTGGGATTCCAAAGCGATAAGTTCTGCCATCAAAGCATCAAACTCGGCGTCACTGATTAAGGGATTGTCGAGCACATAATAATGGTGCTCGTGTTTTCTTATCTCATTGCACAAATCCTTAATACGTGATTTTGGATCGTTCAATATCAAGGCCCCCTAGTATCATCCGATTTTCTCCAGCGGAGCCAGGTCCAGGCGCAGCATGCGCACTCCGGCCCTTTCAAAATCCACCACTGCGATCTGGCCTTCGTCAATAAGAGCAGTGATAATACCCATGCCGAATTTGCGGTGTATAACGGTGTCCCCTGCACCCAATTGTACGGTGATCACTTCTTTATGATGCGGTGATATCATCAATTCCTG
>NZ_DIPG01000049.1:31463-48843 GCF_002426325.1 Syntrophomonas sp. UBA5494
GGGGTCTCGCTGCGGTAAGAAGGAAATACCCCTTCTTCCATGCCCGTCATGAAGACCACCGGAAATTCCAGGCCTTTGGCGCCGTGGAAAGTCATCATGAAAACGGTGTCGGAACGGTTGATTTCGTCAGTATCCTGCACCAGGGCCAGCTGGGCCAGGAACTCCTCCAGGCTTTCGCCTCCCTGGGCCTCAAATTCCACCGCCAGCGAGCGCAGTTCCTGCAGGTTCTCGATGCGGGTTTCAGCGTCCGGAGCATGGCTGTTTTTGAGTTCGTCCAGGTATCCGCTCAGTTCCAGGACCTGGTCGATGATCTCCCTGACCGATACGAATTCATGGGCCAAAGCGGTAAAATACCTCATCATACCATAAAATTCGGTCAGCTTTTCTGCGACCTTGCCGCTGATACCCGGAATAGAACTTACTTTATCCAGCACTTCCATCAAAGAAAGCCCGCTTTCAGCGGCTATGACATGTATCTTTTCCAGGGTCTTTTCTCCAATGCCCCGGCGGGGCACATTGATAATCCGCTCCAGGCTTAAGCGGTCATCATAATTGCAGGCCAGTTTGAGGTAAGCGATGATATCCTTAATCTCTTTGCGCTCGTAGAAACGGCGGGCGCCTACAATCTGATAGGGTATATATTTTTTTAACAAGGCCTCTTCCAGAACCCGGGACTGGGCATGAGTGCGGTAAAAAATCGCGCATTCGCTATAATGCCGCCCTTCGCGGTCCACTAAATCCGAAATAGAATCCGCCACGAAACGGGCTTCCTGAAAACTGTCCCCGGCGCAGAAATAGACCAACTTGCCTCCGCCCTGGTTTTCCGTGAAAAGCTGCTTTTCTTCGCGCTCCTCATTATTTACTATAACAGCATTGGCGGCCTCCAGGATACACTGGCTGGAGCGATAATTCTGCTCCAGTTTTATCACCCGGGCCTCAGGGTAATCGTTCAAGAAGCGCTTGATATTGAAAGGTTCCGCACCCCGCCAGCTATAAATGGATTGATCGGGATCGCCCACCACAAACAGGTTGTGGTGTTTTTGCGCCAAAAGCTTGGCCCATTTATACTGGGCAAAATTGGTGTCCTGATACTCGTCGATCATGATGTGTTTAAACCACTCCTGGTATTTATCCAGAACCTCGGGGTATTCCGTAAAAAGCCGCACGCACAAAACGATCAGATCCTCAAAATCCAAGGCATTGAGCTCTTTTAAGCGGCTCTGGTAAAGGCGGTGGACCCTGAGGTATTTTTCCCGCACCGATTGCGGGGCATGCAGTTTCATAAAAAATGCTTCCGGTTCGCCCAGACTGTTTTTGACCTTCTTGATCTGGTAGAGGATATTCTCGGGCTTATTCTCATAATCGTTTTCTTCTTTTAAGATGTTCTTGATAACAGTCTTGGAGTCGCCTTCATCCATGATAGAGAAATTGGGCTCGTAACCGAGGCGTTTAATATCCATGCGCAAAATGCGGTAACAGGCGGCGTGGAAGGTTTGAATCCATTGGCCGCTAAAATCGGGAAACAGGCGGGCGACCCTGGAACGCATCTCCTGGGCGGCTTTGTTGGTAAAAGTAATGGCCATGATGGACTGCGGCGATGCGCCCCGGTCGATGAGGTTGGCGATCCGGCGGGTCAACACCCTGGTTTTCCCGCTCCCGGCACCGGCCAAAACCATGCATGGCCCTTCTAAATGCAAGACTGCCTCCTGTTGCTGTTTATTCAATTCAGAAATAATCTCCTGGCTCACGGAAAAGCTCCTCTTTTGGCAAAATCCCTTTGGTCAGCGGCCGGTTTAACGGAGTTTTATAAACCGTATTTAACAAATATAACCCTTTTATAATAACACAAGTGAGTCTTTTTATCATGACCCTTCCAGGTCGGGGCTTTCCAGGTTATTGATATAAAACCTTGAAGTACGGCCCGGATATTATTACAATCCTTATAACAACAGTCGATTATCAGTGGGAGGAGAGGTTGGATTTGAAGCCGGGCTTCCGAATTATAGCAACAGCAGCGGTCTTGGCTTGCATCATAGCCGGTTGGGGCCTTTTTTCAAAACAGGATTTTGCTCCAATTACGATACCAATTCCGGTTGAAAAGGGTTTGCCGCCTTCTCCGGTGGAAAGCATCCCGGCAGACCAGTTAAAGACCCCGGACCTCATCCTCCTGGGGGCCAGGGCTGAAGCCGTTAACGGCACGCGTTATGACGCCTCTTATCAGGTGATGAGCTACCCCGGCGGGGACGTCGCCCCTGATAGGGGGGCATGCACCGATGTGGTGATACGCGCCTTTCGCAGGGCCGGTATTGACCTGCAGGCCTTGATTCACCAGGATATGCGGGACCGCTTTTCCGAATACCCGCAGCTATGGGGTTTGAAGGGTCCGGATGCCAATATTGACCACCGCCGCGTCCCCAATCAGATGGCTTATTTCAAGCGCCACGGTCAGACCCTGTCTGTGGAGAATCACAGTGATGAGACACTGTGGCAGTGGGGCGATGTGGTCTATTGGCGCTTTTCCAATGGACTCGAACACTGTGGCATTGTCAGCGACCGCCGCAATGAGGAGGGCATACCCCTGGTGATACACAACGCCAGTGTGTGCAGGGAGGAAGACGCTTTGTTGAGATGGGAGATCATCGGACATTACCGCTATCCCAAGTAATCGAGATCTAAAGGAGTGAAACAAATGGAGACCCTGAACCTGCACGGCCTGGGCCTCAACGAAGCGCTGGAAAAGACCCGCAACAGCCTGCAATGGTGCATGGATCACGGCGTGGATATACTCGACATCAACCATGGCAAAGGCCACCACAGTGAACGCAACTTTTCCGTGATCAAAACCGAGGTCAGGAAACTTCTCAAGTCCTGGCCGGAAATTAAGGCTTCAGGTTATAAGGTGGTCTATGGTGAATCCGATTTGCCGGTTTGCCTTACTTTTGACGCCGGGCACACGCTGGTTTTGCTCAAAGGGCTGGAGCAGCAATATCTGGGCGGGCAGAAAAAACAGGAGAAAAACCGGCAGATCTATTCAGAAGAGGCCCGCCGGGAGCGCAAAGCGGCCAAAACCCAAAAATCCCGAAAGCGTAAAAGCTACTGAGCCCTATCTTGGCGGAATCGCTAATTTTGCCAAAGTTTAAAGTTCACCCCAACCAGTCTCATGAATGAGTGACCCGCCATTGGGTATATAGTGGGGAAAGAAATATTATAATAACCCAATACATTTTTCGACAACAGTCTAAGATCGGTCAGAGGGCTCAACAGAGCATTGAATCAAGGAGTGAAATGTATAGATTCCGGCTATTAATTCCTTTACAATAAATATTGTAGTCCAATTGTCTATTTTATTTGGTTAAGCAACATACTCTGCTTCTTTGCATATCTTTTGCGGGCGATGAGCTACGAATGATATAGAGAGAGGTTTACGCCCGTTTATCTTAACCTGTTTGTCGGAAGTTAGGAGGGTTTATTTTGTTAGCGAAATATAACGCTAAAATATGTGATCTAGATCACAATACACCCCTGGCAGTCATAGATTCATCCGGTACGATAGTGGCCCGTTACGGCAGTGAGAGTGTCGCCCAGGTTTTAACAGTTGGTTCCAACATCACTGAACTGATTCCTGACCTGGTTTTAGAGAACTTATTCGTAGAAGAGAATCCATTCATTGCCTTTGTCGATCTTTCCCAGTATACCCTTGGAAGCGATCTTGCCGGGGGGTTGCTTATTCTGGTAAATGACAGCTATATACACCGGCAATGTACCGCTTATGCGATGGAAAGAGAAATGTTTCACAGCATTTTGGACAGCCGTTATGAGGGCATGATCTATGTCGATGAGAATCGCATCATCAGATATGTGAATCAGGCCTTTGCCGATTACAACCATACCACTGTGGAAAACATGATCGGACACAAAGTCGATGAATTTTTTCATGATGAAGACCTGGACCGGACTTTAAAGACTCGCACCCTACAACCCCTGGCTTATTCCCGTTTTGGCAACCGCAAATATATTACCTCGCGAAGGCCGGTCTACAAAAAAAACAACTTCGCGGGAGTATTTTCCAAGTACTTGAGCATTGACCCCAAAGATGTGGAAAAGAAATATGGCAGTTCATATATTGATATGATTGCCGGTTTGCAGACCAGGGATATCATGTCCAACGTCTCCCAGACCATTATTGAACTTGATTCATATAAAGATGAGTTCAGCCAGATCCATAAAGCCCGCCGGGGAATCAATAACATCATAGGGAAGAGCTCCATCATAAGCGATCTGAAAGAAAAGGTGCTGCTTATAGCGGATTCGCCTTCAACGGTATTATTGACCGGTGAGAGCGGCACCGGCAAAGAATTATTCGCGCAGGCCATACATTTCCATGGCGGCCGCTTTTCCAAGCCCTTTATAAGAGTCAACTGCGCCGCTATTCCCGAAACCCTCCTGGAATCGGAACTGTTCGGCTATGAGGAAGGAGCATTTACGGGAGCGGTCAGAGGAGGAAAAATTGGAAAGTTTGAACTGGCAGACGGGGGTACTCTGTTTTTAGACGAAATAGGGGATATGAGCTTCGATATGCAGTCTAAAATGCTTCGTGTTCTTCAGGACAAGGTGGTGGAAAGAGTCGGGGGAAATTCACCCAAGAAGATTGATGTAAGGCTGATAGCAGCCACTAATCAAAATTTATTAACGAAAATAGAAAAAGGGGAATTCAGAGAAGACCTGTATTACCGGCTTAATGTATTATTGCTTGAATTGCCTCCCCTTCGCGAAAGATTGGATGATATCGAGCCGTTATGCAGTTTTTTTATTTCGAAATATAACAATAAATTCGGTATTTATATTGAAAAGATAGACGATGAAGCAATGGATTATTTATTGAATTATATGTGGCCCGGCAACATCAGGGAGTTGGAAAATGTTATCGAAAGAGCATATAATTTTGTTGATGGAAATACAATACATGCTAAACAGCTCCCTGAAAAAATAATAAAGGGCAGGGGTGTTGTTTCCGTAGGAGACCTGAAAAATAATTTAAACAGTCTTGAAAAGCAATTGATTGTGGATACTTTAAAGGCATGCGGCGGAAATAAAAGCAAGACGGCACAGGTTTTAAAGATTAACAGAGCAAGTTTATATCAGAAGTTAAAAAAGCATGGTATGTTATAATTTTATACAGTGTTATAAAAGCATACAACATTGCTTTTTTTTAACATTACTAACGTTATCCCGTGAAAGTAAATTGAAAAGTGTATAGAAAAGTAACGGTACATTAAAAATTTATAACAGAAAACATTTGTAAATCAATATTAAAATGTTGGCATGAATAATGCATATTATTTAATGCAGCAATAACAATATGGGAGGTTACAATGAGTTCATATCAAATATTAATGCCTTTAACAGTTCTGTATGGAGCCGGGTGCATCGGGCAATTAGGAATCAAAGTAAGACCGTTGGGTAAAAAAGCTTTGATTGTAAGCGATAAAGTAATGACTGATACGGGTAATGTTCAAAAAATCCAGGATTTACTCGAGGAGCAGAATATCGGTTTTGAAGTTTACGATGAAGTAAATGGCGAACCTACGGATGTAATGATTGAAAAAGGGTTGAGCATTTATGAGGACGGGAACTGTGACTTTTTGGTAGGAATAGGCGGGGGAAGCCCGATAGATGCAGCAAAGGCAATAGGACTTATGGCGAACAATCCCGGAAGTATAGTTGATTATATGGGCTTAGGAAAGGTAAAAAAACCGCTTCCTCCTGTGGTAGCTATTGCCACAACTTCCGGAACCGGCTCGGAGGTTACTCAATTCACAATAATTGCCGACACAAAAAATAATGTTAAAATGCTCATAGGAAGTCCATACATAGTTCCTGCGGTTGCAGTAAACGATCCGCTTCTTACATTGAGCGTTCCTGCAAAAACAACTGCGGCTACAGGTATAGATGCATTTACTCATGCCATTGAAGCATATATTTCAAAAAAAGCTCATCCATTTACCGAGACAATGTCTTTATCCGCTATAAGGAGAATATCAAAATATATCAGAAGAGCTTGGGCAAACGGTGACGACCTGGAGGCGAGAAATGAAATGATGATAGCTTCAATGGAAGCGGGAATTGCTTTCAGCAATGCTTCCGTAACAATAGTGCATGGCATGAGCCGGCCTATAGGAGCAGTATTCCATGTTGCTCACGGCATATCAAATGCGGTGCTTTTACCTAAATGTATGGAATTTGCACTTATGGGAGCTCCCGAAAAATTTGCGAGAGTAGCTGATGCTATGGGGGAAAATATTAAAAGGCTTACAACGATGGAAGCTGCAAAGAAAGCTGTTGCAGCAATAAAACAAATGAATGACGATTTGGAAATACCGTCAATTTCAGGACTTGGCATAGATAAGGACGAATTTTTAGCCGTAGCGGAAAAAATGGCGCAGGATGCAATAAACAGTGGAAGCCCCGGAAACACACCGAGGAAGGTAAGCCTGGAACAAATAATTCAAATATACAAAGATTCATTATAAAATAGGAGGAATGTAATGACTAACGCAACAGAATATGTAGCTTCATTAATTGAAAGAGCAAGAAAGGCACAGGAAATAGCAGAAGGCTTCAGTCAGGAAAGAGTGGACCATCTGACAAAGGCAATTGTCTGGAATATTGTAAAGCCTGACAATGCTGATAAAATTTCTAAATTGGCAGTGGAAGAAACACAATACGGAAATTATGATTCAAAATATGCAAAGCTTATGACCAAGCTTAAAGGCGCCCTGAGAGACATGGAGGGCAAAAAAAGCATGGGAGTTATCGAGAGAAATGAAGAAAAAGGATTAATTAAAATAGCCAAACCTGTGGGAGTGATAGGAGCGGTTATTCCGGTTACAAATCCTGAGGCAACTCCTGTATTAAAAGCAATAATGGCAATTAAAACAAGAAATGCCATAGTGATGTCTCCGCATCCGAAATCAAAGGCAACTAATACTTATATTGTAAATATTATCAGAGATGTTTTAAAAAAATATGATGCCCCGGAAGATTTGGTAATAGGTATTGAAGAACCTACATTGGATATTTCACAGGAGCTTATGAAGCAAAGCGACTTAGTTTTGGCAACCGGCGGCGGCGGACTTGTTAAAGCAGCCTATACATCGGGAACTCCCGCTTATGGCGTAGGTGTAGGCAATGCGGTTGTTATTGTGGACGAAACAGCGGACATTAAGGATGCTGCGGATAAAATAAAAAGAAGCAAAACATTTGACTTTGCAACAAGCTGTTCAGCGGAAAATTCACTTGTTATTCAGGAAGACATTTATGATGACTTGGTAAAAGCGTTGATAGATGAAGGCGGTTATTTGTTAAGTGCGGAAGAAAAAGCTTTGATGCAGTCAAAAATGTGGGTTAACGGTGCTTTGGCAAGAGAAATAATTGCACAGCCTGCAAAGAAGATTGCGGAATATGTGGGATTGAAAATTCCTGAAGACAGAACTTTCTTCATGGTTGAAGAAACAAATGTAGGCAAAGAATATCCGTTTTCGGGAGAAAAACTATCAGTTACCGTTACATTGTATAAATACAAAGAATTCGCTGATGCAATTGACAGAGTAAATGAAATCACGGAATACCAGGGTAAGGGTCATTCCTGCGGCATTCATTCGACAAATGATGAGCATATACTAAAGTATGCTTTAAAAACCAAGACCAGCCGTCTTATGGTGAGACAGCCTCAATGCCTGTCAAACAGCGGTGCTTGGACAAACGGAATGCCTATGACACTAAGTCTTGGCTGCGGAACCTGGGGAGGAAATATATCAAGCGACAACATAACCTGGGAAAAACTTCTGAACATAACCTGGGTATCATATCCTACACCTCCAAATCAGCCTACGGATGAAGAATTGTTCGGAGATATAATGTACGAATAATCCGACAATGTATAACAAATCAGAGTCCTGTTTCAGGACTCTTTTATTAGCTTTAGCGGCTTTAACGTCTTGTTGAAATTTGTAATATTTTGCTGTTGACCCAGGTGATTGTTCGTGCTATAATTGGTTAAAATAATCTTTAACACGGTACCGTGATGCCGTCAAGATTTGCATATCCATATAATTTTTTTGTGCATATTTCCTTGGCGGCTGGTCGAGGTTTTTTTTATGCCATATGACCGTGCTGGATTAGGTTCTTATTATATGGAGGTATGTATGTCAACAAAAAATGAAGTTTTCGGTTATTTGCCGGACGAGCGTCCGCCCCTTATCGGCCTTATTTTCTTTGCATTGCAGCAGATAGTTGTAATGTTCCCCGCAACGGTTTTAGTTGCTCTTATTACAGGTTTTCATGTTTCTACCACAATATTTGCAAGCGGCCTTGCAACATTAGGATTTATACTTATAACAGGAAGACAAATTCCCCTGTACTATGGTTCAAGCTTCTCATATATTGCAGCAATAGCATCTATCATGAGTGCTGAAGCATTCGCTCAATATTCCCTGAATGATAAAATTTCAATTGCACAATTTGGTATAATAATGTCCGGCTTCGTTTCTATAATTGCAGGCTATGTAATTAATAAATCAGGCAAGGAAAAAATCGACAAGGTTCTGCCTGCTACCGTTACCGGAAGCATAGCCATAATTATCGGATTGTCCCTTGCGGCTAATGCAATGACAAATGCGGCGTCCTTTCCGGAAGCTGCACAAGGCAATGCTTTTGCGGGAAGCTATGCATGGATTATAGCAATAATAACCTTACTGTCAACAATTCTATACTCTGTGTATTTAAAAGGAAAACTAAGCCAGCTTCCTATCTTGTTCGGTCTTTTGACCGGTTATGCGGCAGCATTGATAATAGGAAAAATTTCCGGTATTCCTTTTGTAGCATTTAATACAATTCAATCTGCCGGGGTGTTTAATCTTCCCACATTCACTTTGCCGAAGCCTTCAATTACAGCGATAGTTGCAATCATGCCGATTGCCATAGCTACTATTCCCGAATCCACAGCCCATGTATATCAGCTGGACATTTATGTAAATGATTTGGCAAGGAAGAAGGGTGTAAATAAAAAATATGATATTGAAAATAAATTGGGTCTGAATCTTATAGGCGACGGAATAGGCGACATTATTTCCGGATTTATCGGAGGCCCTGCGGGAACAAACTATGGTGAAAATATAAGTGCCATGGCAATTTCAAAAAACTTTTCCATATATGTATTGATGCTTGCAGCAGTATTGACAATGATAATTTCATGCTTTACTCCCTTGATTAATATAATATATTCAATTCCTACATCCGTAATCGGAGGATTGTCAATATACTTATTCGGTGTTATCGGTGCTCAGGGCATAACAATCATGTTAGACAGAAAAGTAGATATGTTCAGCTCAAAGAATTTAGCGGTAATAGCTGTAATTTTAATAGTAGGGCTTGGAGGAAGCTTTGGATTTGAAGGGGGAATGATTCCCATGTTTGGAATTCAAATACCTGCCATTGCCACGGCGGCTGTAGTCGGAATTGCTCTTAACCTCATGCTTTCAATAGGTGAATAATATAAAGAGTTTGATAAATATGATTTGAAATACAGGATTCTTCGGACAGCTTCTGAAGAATCTTTTTTTGATGGAGCAAACAAACTTGATGTACTCCCTTACAATTTGAAAAAAATTCATAAATAGAATTATTAACCATAATATAGTATTAAGCTGCATGCTAATTGTTTAAATTATAACATGATTATTTTGCTGGACAAACGAATTCCTATATAGTATAATCATTTCACCAGGGGTATTTTCAGAATTATATAAGGTGAATACGTTTACAAAACTTAAAAAGAAGGGGGTAATAAGTCGAATTCTTTGTTAATCGGGAGGTGAATGATTTTTAATTTTTATGTTTTCCTGTAAATTATTAACGGAATAATTTTTATCACTATTAATATTTATAAAAAAGAAAGAAAGGAAGGTATAATAATGGACAAAGAAAATAACAGAGGTCAATGGGCCAGTAATTTTGGTTTCTTAATGGCAGCTATTGGTTCAGCAGTTGGATTGGGAAATATTTGGGGATTCCCTTATAAAATGGGAGCAAACGGAGGGTTTGCATTTCTATTGGTATATTTAATTTTGGTTTCATTTGTCGGATTTGCAACCATGTTAGGAGAGCTTGCCTTAGGTAGAAAATATGGTTTAGGAGTTATCGGAACCTACAGGTTAATCGGCAAGAAGTATGAATGGATAGGCTGGCTCGGATTTTTATCAGGGTTCTTCATTTTAGGTTTCTACAGCGTTTTGGGAGGTTATACACTGCGTTATACATTCGGGTTCCTCTTGGAAATGTTCAGTAAGGGTGCCGGCTTTGGCGGAATGGGAAGCGGAGAATTTTTTGGCTCCTTCATAGTTAACGGAGGGGGCAATCTTCTGTATCATGCTATTTTCATGGCTTTGACCATCTACATTGTAATGGGCGGTATTTCAAGCGGTATTGAGAAATTTACAAAGGTCGCAATGCCTGCACTGTTTATTATGCTTGTTGTAGTTATAATCCGAAGCGTTACATTGGAAGGCGCTTTTGTAGGTCTGCAATTTATGTTTGTTCCAAACTTTGCAGCCTTTACGGAAATAGGCTTTATGAAGGTTCTTAAGACAGCGGCGGGGCAGATGTTCTTCTCACTGTCCTTGGGTATGGGGTGTATGATAACTTATGGCTCTTATCTTACCAAAAGCGAAAACTTAGAGAAAAATGCAATGATTATTCCTATAGCAGATACAATTTTTGCTCTGTGTGCCGGTTTGGCGGTAATGCCTGCTGTTGGTGCATTCATGTATCAGGGAGTTGAAGGAATTAGCTTCACAGGAGGTCCCGGGCTGTTGTTTATAACATTGCACCAGGTATTTAGCGTAGGTATGGGCGGATTTATCGGCAATCTTTTTGGAGTAATTTTCTACTTCCTTGTGTTCATAGCAGCCATTACTTCGGCAATTTCACTGCTGGAGGTTTGCACGGCATTCTTTATCGACAGAAAAGTTGAAAAAGGAGAAGCTCCAAACCGTAAGATTATAACAATTATTACAGGCTTTGCAATTTTCTTGGTAGGCAGTCTTGTATGTCTTGACGGACTTGGTTCGGGCGTAGCGGGCGGAGCTATAATTGACCCTCCGGGTGTTCTGTTAGGAATGGAGAATATCCGTGTTGCATTTGCTTCTTGGCTTGATTTCTATGACATGATTTCCGAAGGAGTATTCATGCCTCTTGGTGCAATCCTGATGTCCTTAATTATCGGTTGGGCTTTGAAAACAAAAACAATCAAAGAAGAAGTGGAAGCTTCTCCGGGAGTTCAGATGGTAGCATACAAGTTCTGGGATATTTGCTTTAAGTTTATAGTTCCGATAGGAATTTTCTTAGTATTGATAGGTCAGCTTGACGATTTCTTCGGGTTAAAAATATTCTAAGAATATATTAAGAATAATACAATATAAAAGAGCGGATAACCGCTCTTTTTAAATGTCTATTGGGATTTTAACGTCTTGCTCATCAGGTCCCTGCCTATTACAGTATTAGGAAAAATATTTAATGCTGTTTTCAAATAATCCTCCGGCGACGGCATAGAGGGACTGAAATGTGTCAGCCATAATTCCTTTACATTTGAATTTAAAGCAATTTTTGCAGCTTCCGAAAAAATCATATGCATTTTTTCAACAGCGCTCGAAAGTTGCTCATCATCACCATACATTCCTTCACAAATAAGCAGGTCGGAATTTTTTGCAATTTCATCTATAAATTTAACGGGTCTTGTGTCTGTTACATAGGAAATTTTAATGGGAATTCTCGGAGCTCCTAAAACCATGTCCGGAGTAATAGTTTTATTATCAACTGTAACATCTTCGCCGCTGTGAAGAAGCTTCCACAGCTTTACCGGAATATTCAGCTTTTTAGCTTTTTCCGGCTGGAAATGAGGTCTTAAATTAAGCTCAAGGCTGTATCCTAAACAGTTTATATGATGCTTTAACGGAATTGACGTTATATTTAAACCTATTTGATTAAATTTCTGTGGCTTTGTGTCATGAAGCTCTGAGATTCTTACTTCATAGGGAAGAAAGCCGCAAACAACCAACAGTGAGTTTATAATTTTCGTGCTTCCCCTTGGAGCTATAATATTTAAGGGCTCAGATCTGCCATGATTCCCGATTGTAAGCAACAGTCCCGGAAGACCTGTCACGTGGTCGGCATGGCAATGAGTAATCAATATGGTATCAATTTTATTTAAGCTTAATTTTCCTTTGTGGAGTGAAATCTGGGTACCTTCGCCGCAGTCTATAAGTATTGCTCTTCCGTTATATTCAATATGGCATGATGCCAAATATCTGCCGGGAAGGGGTACCATACCTCCTGTGCCGATTAAAGTTACGTTTATCATTTTATCACCTTTTCTCCGTAGTTAATTTATTATACATAGTAATGCTTTATATTTCAATAATTATGTAATAATTAACATCCCAATGCAGATTATAACCGATGTTATTCCCTGAATAGCCCTGTAAAAAATATAATTGCCTATATTGAAGTTAAAATCATTTGTAACCGCCAATGTTTGAAAAATTACGGATATGCCTGAGAAACTAATGAGAAAATTAATTATTATCAGCTTTATATCAGTTGGCAGAGAGGAGGATGCCGCAACGCTGCAGCCGTTGGCAATCTCTAAAATCCCTACGGAAACAGAATGTATAATATCGCTGTGCTGAGCGCTCAAGGAAAAATATTCTGATGCCGAAATAAGTATTGCATCAAAAAAGTTGGAAAATACAGAAAATATAACTATTACACCGCCAATGGACAATATGGAGGCAACCGATTTATAAATTGATGAATTGAAGGCATCATAAAATGAAATGTATTTTTGCTTTTTTTCATTTATAACAGTGTGATGAATATCATTTTTCCTTAAAATTATCCCGATAAAAACTGCACCTAACAAATGGGGAACAACAATGTATTTATATAAATTAAAGTCGCCAAGCATTGAAAAGGACACTGCTCCAGCCATAAACTGAAAGCTACAGTTATTTGTGAAAGTAATCAATGAATTTGCTTCACGGCTGTCTATTCTTTTATAGGAAGCCATTGTATTTATCGTCATTGCTCCTGACGGATAACCTACCACGAAGCTTATAAAATAGGGGATGAATGCATATTTGCTGTTAAAAATCCTGTTTGATAAAAAGGACAATTTATCCGACATTCTATATAAAAAATTGTATTGCAGCAATATGTTTGATAAAATAGACATGGGAAGCAAATAAGGGATCATGTTGTTAACCCAAATTTTAAGACCGTTAAAAACACCTTCCGATACTATGCTCGGTTTCATAACAAATAAACAAATAATAAACATTATAAAAACAGGAATAAAATTTCTTTTCAACATAAAAACACCCCCTGTTTATTTTATTGTCCCAGAGTGCTTTATATGTCTATATATACTGCATTTTCTGTAAACTCACTGTTTATTTTCCTGTTTTTCAGCGGAAGATAATAAATATTTGATGACTTGTTAGTTATATTAAAACACTTAATTTTTTTAGGTACTAAATTATATTTTTTGTAATCCGAATACCTGTTTATTACCTTTATTTCCTTGTTCTTTTCATATTTCAATGCCTTTCTGCCAATATTATTAAAGGCAAGAACCTTAAGGCAATTATTTTCAGTTGACATAAGTTCACTTATGTCAACCGTTTTTATATCAAGCATGATATTAAGGAGGCATCTCCTTAGCCTTGAATATGTATAGCGTTTAGATTTAAGGGACAGAATTAGCTCATCAATACTTCCATGCTTATAAATCTGTTTTATTATTTTATTGTTTAATCCTTCCTTTATTTCATAAATTTTATTTAAATCATCACTAATAATTATTTTATAATACAAATAATCAATATAATTTTCTAAAGTGTTAAATTTTTTGTGCTCTTTATAAAACTCTTTTATTAATTGCATACTTTTTTCAGTCAGCTTAAGATTATTAAAGGAGCCTTTCGATAAGCAGTTTCTTATGGCAGTTGCACTATGAAAGGTCCCTGTAATTTCAGTGTCATTGTGAGACATCCCTAAACGTTTAACAGGATAGTATTGAAGGTTTAAATTAAGCTTTATAGCGCTTTTTATATATTCGACGGCCAAAACATTATTAGGAGAATATACGACTTCTGCTTCATCATTATGCATAAACATAAGGGCATTTGACATAGCTCTTGGGTAGGATAATCCTTTTTTCATTTCCTCCTTAATATGCTTATTGAATTCAGGTGTTAATTGTATTGAAGCAATTTTCTCCAATAGCTTAACATTATCGTTTTCACAGCCGAAGCTGATGGAATCAATATGAAGCTTGCTTAATTCCTTTATTGCCGCAAGAGCAAACATTTCTGCATTCTGACATGAAAAAGGCATTGGGAGCTCGATAACAATATCGGCACCGCCATAAATTGCAGCTTCAGCTCGTTTGAATTTATCAATGATTGCAGGCTCTCCACGCTGGACATAGTTACCGCTCATAACAACTGCAATACAATCACAGCCTGATAAATTTTTAGCTGTTTTAAGCTGGTATTCATGTCCTGCATGAAAGGGATTGTATTCTGCTACAACACCGGTTATTCTCATAAATATATCCTTTCAAAGTATGACAAGGGGACGGGGGTGTTCCTTTTCATACCTGTTGGTTTTCTATCTATATCTTAATGATAAATAAAACCAATGTCAATCAAAGAATTTTAAGAACCGTCCCCAATATTTTACGGTACTTAAAATTCTTGTTTATTTTTTACTAAATTGGTGATATAATATATAATGTTAATGGTAAAAAATGTTGAATGGTGATAGCATGAGCGTAATATTTATTATTGGCGGTGCAAGAAGCGGGAAAAGCACATTTGCGGAATTAAAAGCAAAAGAATATTCAGAAAATGTATTGTATCTTGCAACTGCTGCTGTAACAGATCAAGCAATGGCTGACAGGGTTAAGAAACATAGAGAACAAAGACCGGATTCATGGCATACCTTAGAGATGCACTTCGATTTTGGAACCATAGTAAATAAAGATGAATTTGTTAAGTCAAAAGTAGTTCTTTTGGACTGCATAACAACAATGATTGGAAATTTCATGGTTGAGAGTAAATTGGATTTTGATACCTGTAGCATTGAAGATGTTAATATTTTGGAAAATAAAATTACCGAAGAGGTTTTTTCATTAATAAGTTTATGTAATGAAAGCAATAAAGAACTTATAATAGTATCTAACGAAACAGGTATGGGTGTTGTGCCTCCTTACTATATGGGGAACTACTTCAGAGACATAAGCGGACGGCTCAATAATAAAATCGGAGTTAAATCTGAACATATGTATTTCATTTTTTCCGGAATACCCATCAAGCTTAAACATAAAGGGGAAATGGTAAAATGGCTTCAGGATTTTTAATTCTCATTTCTTTTTTTACGCGAATTCCAATCGGAAGAAAGGTTGAATTTAATGAAGAAAACTTTATAAGCTCACTGAATCTTTACACACTAATAGGAGTGGTAATAGGCTTTCTTTTAGCCGTTACATATTTAATTTTTAACAATCATATATCCTTCCTAAGAGGGCTGGTAATTACTGTAATGTACATTGTTATAACCGGCGGTATACATTTAGACGGTGCTGCAGATACTGCAGACGGTTTATTATCAGGCAGGATAGGAAATAAAGTTTTTGATATTATGAGTGATTCACACATAGGAGCTTTTGGAGCTATAACCTTGATATTAATTATACTTTCTCAATTTGTTCTATTTTCCTTCAGCAACATTGAAACCGTTTTTATGATGCCCCTTGCAGGACGAGCAAGCACAATAGCTGCTTGTTGGAATAAAAAGTACGCTAAGAATACAAAAGGTATGGGAACTGCATTTATAGAAAACATAAATAATAGGGTTGTTCTTGTAAATTTAATTATATTATTTATTTTTTCAATGCTTTCATGGTATAGAACAATAATATTCACTGCATGCTTTGCTGCAATAGCTGTTTCATATTTTATATCCACATTGATAGATGATAAAATAGGCGGCATGACAGGAGATACATGCGGAGCTGTAGCGGAAATAAGCCAAATAGTTTTTATGATAACAGTGCTTTTCTTAAAGGGGTAGTTATGATATACTTAGTTCGTCACGGAGAATCAGAAGCAAATGTAAGCAAGAGATTCAGCGGCATAACAGATGTTGAATTAACTGAAACAGGTGCTTTGCAGGCAGCAAAGGCAGGAAGGAAATTAAAGGGTGAAAAAATACATAAAATTTTTTCCAGCCCGTTAAAAAGAGCAAAAAATACAGCTGAAATAATAGCTGATGAAATCAGTTTCAATAAAAAAGACATAATTATTGACAATTGTTTAACAGAAGTTAATTTCGGCATTTTTGAAAACCTTAAATGGGAAGAAATAGTAGAACTTTATGCTGATGAAATAGAAAACTGGATTGAATTTAAACATAAATACAAATTTCCCAAAGGGGAAGGCTATGATGATATAATTAAAAGGGTTTCATGCTTTATGGATAATGTACCTGACAATTCATTAATATCAACTCATTACGGTGTAATTCAAGGGATTCTTTTGTATCTTAAAATAGCCGATGATGACACCTTGTGGAATTATGAAATATCAAATTGCGATATATTTGTATTAAAAAACAAAAAAATTGAAAAGATAATTAAATGTTGCTTTAAAATCTAAAGGATTTTATATATAAATAAAACAAACTATGGAGGAATAATATGAATGTATTAGTAATTAACTGCGGCAGTTCATCATTGAAGTATCAATTAATAAATATGGATGGCGAAATTGTTTTAGCTAAAGGTTTAGTTGAAAGAATTGGAATTGAAGGCAGTTTATTAAAACATGAAAAAACAGGATTAGACAAATTGCTTATTGAAGAAGACTTAAAAAACCATAAGGATGCAATCAATCTTGTACTAAAAACATTGCTTGATTCAAAGTACGGCGCAGTAAATTCTTTGGACGAAATTGATGCAGTAGGACACAGAGTAGTTCACGGCGGAGAAAAATTTGCTTCTTCAGTATTAATTGACGATGAAGTAATTGAAGCAATGAAGGAATGTATAGGGTTAGCACCTCTTCACAATCCTCCTAACATCATAGGTATTGAAGCATGTAAGGAATTATTGCCTGATGTTCCCATGGTAGGGGTATTTGATACAGCATTTCATCAGACAATGCCTCCTGTATCCTTCATGTATCCTTTGCCCTATGAGTTATATGAAGAACTGAAAATAAGAAGATACGGATTCCATGGAACATCACATAAATATGTTTCT
>NZ_DIPG01000049.1:49084-50294 GCF_002426325.1 Syntrophomonas sp. UBA5494
ATGGGAATGACTCCTCTTGAAGGATTGGTAATGGGTACAAGATGCGGTGATATAGACCCTGCAATAGTAACGTTTTTAATGTGTAAACAAGATATGACGGCTGAACAGGTTGACAATTTAATGAATAAAAAATCCGGAGTTTTAGGTATTTCCGGCGTTTCCAGCGACTTTAGAGACATTGAAGCAGAAGCCGATAAAGGGAATAAGAGGGCCCAATTGGCATTAGATAAATTTGCATATACAGTGAGAAAGTATATAGGCTCTTATGCAGCAGCAATGGGCGGTTTAGATTATTTAGTATTTACTGCCGGCCTTGGCGAAAATTCTGCACCTGCAAGAAAACAAATTTGTGAAGGTTTGGAATTCCTTGGAGTTGAAATAAATGATGAAAAGAATAACATCAGAGGAAAAGAGGCTGAAATTTCTAATGAAGACTCTAAAGTAAAAGTATTTGTTATTCCTACAAATGAAGAAGTAATGATTGCAAGGGATACAAAGGAACTAACAAACAAATAAGGAAGGGTAAATAACACAAGAATATAGAAGAATATAACCTTGACAAATATTTTCTTTTCTCATATAATAAACTCTGCGAATAAAAGGGTGGTATTATGTTGCTTAAAATTAAAAAATTTTTATCGTCTGATGATGTGTCTTTCATTATAAATGAGAACTTTACAATAGATGATGAGGAGCTCTTAGAAGAAACACGTCTTGACAAAAATGTCTTATTAACCGGCGAGATATTCAAAACTGATGACAATGTAACCTTTTCAGGCAAAATAGAATATACTTTAGCCGATGAATGTGCAAGATGTTTAAAAGAATTTGACAAAAAAATTGAAACTAAATTCCAAGCTGACTTAGTACAGAAAGAAGACTTAGAATCTGATGAAATTCAAATGGTTGTAACAGATGGAACGGTAAGAATGGATGAAATAATCAAACAGTTGATTTATTTGTCCTTGCCTATGAAATCATTATGCAAAAAAGACTGTAAAGGCATATGCCCTAATTGCGGAGTAAACTTAAACAATGAAATATGTCAATGCGAAAGCAGCTTAACAGATCCACGATTTGATAAGTTGAGAGACCTGTTGAAATAAGGAGGTGTAAAAATGGCAGTACCTAAGAGAAAAACTTCCAAAGCCAAAAGAGATTCGAGAAGAGCAGCCAATGCAAAGCTGACTGTTCCTAATACTGTGGAATG
>NZ_DIPG01000080.1:0-1986 GCF_002426325.1 Syntrophomonas sp. UBA5494
AAAACCGGTCGCCTCCGCGCTTAAATCCCGCTGGCCTCACTGCGCACTTCACCCGTTTCATAGGCCAAAAGATATTCGGCCCAGTGGGAAGCCCACTCGCGCAAAGCCTGAATCCCCAGTGGAGACGGCGTTTTCGACTCGCTGTGTGCAGCGATTTTGAGAGCCAGGCTGCGGTAGATTTGGGCCTGATCCGATTCGGGAGCCAGTTCGACGGTGGTCTTGCCCTGAAGCTCACTCTGGGTTACGGTAATGGAGCGGGGAATGTATTCTATAACTTGCGTGTTGGTCTTTTGAACGAAATCGTCCACGATCTCCCTGGCATAGGGGGCATTGATGGAATTGGCGATGAGCCCGCCCAGTAAGGCCCCGCCACTTTTGGAGTATTTCTGTATACCGCTGAAAAGATTGTTGGCTGCATATATGGCCATAAAATCCGCCGAAGAGACCGTAAACACGTGTTCGGCGATTCCCTCCCGAATAGGCATGGCAAAGCCTCCGCAAACAACATCGCCCAGCACATCGTAAATGACAAAATCAAGATCCAGGGTCTCAAACACTTTTTGTTGTTTAAACAATTGAACCGCCGTGATGATTCCCCGGCCGGCGCATCCCACCCCCGGCGCAGGGCCTCCGGCCTCTACGCAATAAACCCCGCCATAGCCTTCAAAAATAACTTCCGCAGGCTTAACCACGGTTTTTTCCCGCAGAGAGTCGAGGACGGTGGGAATATATTGCCCGCCTCGCAAAGTATTGGTGGAGTCGGCTTTGGGATCGCAGCCAAACTGCATCACTTTAAAGCCTTCCCTGGCCAGAGCGGCGCTGATGTTGGAAGTCGTAGTGGATTTTCCTATTCCCCCTTTGCCGTAGATGGCAATCTGTTTGATCTTCTTCGCCAATTCGTTCACCTCTGATTTTCTTTGTCTTGATTGCGTAAATAATGGTGCAGCTTGCGCAGCACCGGCTCAATAAGTCCCGGTATGGCCAAGACCTGAATACCCGCTTGCGTCAAAGCTTCTTCGGCTCCCGGCCCCACCCGGCTGACCAGGATCACCCGGCAGTCGGACAGACTCTGAACGGTATGCTGGAGGAGATTGTCATGGTTTGCTTCGCTCCCGCATAGGGGAACTGTTTTACGCAATTCATAAAACTCCGGACCTTTTTCCTCCAAATCAAAAACGAGAAACTGTCCAGCCCTCCCAAAATGCTGGTTTATCACTTTTCCGTCACTGCTGGCCACGGCCACCCGGCAGGACATATTTCCACCACCTCACATGCATGCATTGCGCTTTTTATCCGTGTGAAAAGGTCTGCATGGGACTATCGTATAAAACAGCGGCCAAATCCGTTTTCGAGCCGGGAATGCCGCAGGCGTCGGCCCGGCACTGCTGGCAATGCCGGAAAACGGGCAGATGATCCTCGGCGTTACTGCGCGCCCGGTTTAAGTCTTCGCAGGAAGGAGGACTGAGGTGCGCCATCTGGTTTTGAGGTATTAGAGGAATGATATTGATCAATGAAGCCCCAACACGGGCTGTAACCCTGGCAACTTCGCCGACATGCCCGTCGTTAAGCCCGGGAATGAGAACCGTATTAATCTTTACGATTAAGCCCAGTTTAGCCGCTTTGTCAATGCCCTTGAGCTGAGCCAGCAATAGCCAGCGTGCTGCTGCCGAACCGGTTAAATATTGCTTTTGATAGACTATGTGCGAGCAAATTTCTTGCAAAATTTGTATATTGACCGCATTCACTGTTACAGTGACGGTCTTGACCCCGACATCTACGATCTTTTGCGCCTTTTCTTCCAAGAGCAGGCCGTTGGTGCTGAGGCAATTGATCAACTGTGGAAATCGGGCATGGATCAATGCGAAGGCATCCAGAGCATGATCGCTAGCCAGCGTATCACCGGGACCGGCGATGCCGGCCACAGTAATGTCAGGGCACAGCGCCAACGCCCGTTCAACCGTATTTACGGCTTCCTCCGGGGTCAGA
>NZ_DIPG01000080.1:2051-2434 GCF_002426325.1 Syntrophomonas sp. UBA5494
CAACCGTATTTACGGCTTCATCCGGGGTCAGAATTCCCCGGCTTACCCCGGGGCGCTTTTCGCATTTATTAAACCCCCGGCGGCAGAATTTGCATTGAATGTTGCAGGAAGGACTGACCGGGAGATGGATCCTGCCAAATTTAAAATGTGCTTCGCTGTTAAAGCAAGGGTGGGTCTTGACTAGATGGCTGAACGGTGATTCTTTATGATTATTCGGGCATCCTGACATTTTTTCTCCTCCTCCAAACCAGTGAACCATCGCCGGAAAGCTGCAAAGCTGAGATCAGAAAAGGTCAATCCGCCTCCAGTTTTCTGGTCAGAGAAAGATCCAATTTATATGGTCCAGTATTCCTATTATAATACTAAGTATTTTAGCTGTCGTG
>NZ_DIPG01000080.1:2662-5051 GCF_002426325.1 Syntrophomonas sp. UBA5494
GGGCAAGTTCTAAAGAGCCGTATCCTGGAAAATCGCTTCCGATACATCCTGAGAGCTGTTGGAAATAAACGTCTCTTCCCCTCCGTCTTGGAGTAGATTTCTGACCTTGTGCCTGATCCAGCCGAATTCGGCAGATGCCCGCACATCGCTGTTGTAACGGGGCCTGGGCAGTTTAATATCGATGACTTCTCTTATCTTTCCCGGGTTAGGCGACATCACCGCCACTCTGTCGGCAAGATAAATCGCTTCTTCGATGCTATGGGTGACAAAGATAATGGTTTTCCCGGTTTTTTCCCATATGCGGAGCAATTCATCCTGCAAGCTTTCCCGGGTCTGAGCGTCGACGGCGGCAAAAGGTTCATCCATCAGCAAAACCTCGGGATCGTAAGCCAGAGCGCGGGCAATAGCCACTCTTTGTTTCATGCCTCCCGACAACTCATGGGGATAGCGATCTTCAAAACCCTGTAGTTCCACTAAATTGATAAACTTGTCGCTAATCGCTCCGCGTTCAGCCCTGGGTACACCTTTTATTTCCAGGCCAAATTCAACATTGTCCCGGACCGTACGCCAGGGAAAAAGCGCGTATCCCTGCAAAACAATGCCCCTGTCCAGGGCCGGACCGGTAATCAATCGGCCATCTATATAAATCTCGCCGGAGTCCGGATGAGCCAGACCGGCGATTAAGTCGAGGAGGGTGGATTTTCCGCACCCACTTGATCCTATAATGGCTATGAATTCGCCTTTTTCAACTTCAAGATTGACATCCTGTATGGCCACAAAACGCTTCGGCCCTTCACCGGTATTTTTAATCGGGTAAATTCGACTTACATTATGGATCGAAATTTTAGATTCCGTATTAAGAGCTTTTTTTGCATTTTGCTCCACTTTAGGTTTAAGCTTTAAAAACCCCACTTCCAATCACCTTCTTCTTGGATTTTTTCGGTGTTCAAATATTTATAATCAAAATAATTACAAAAATCCTACAGGCATATAATCTGACTGTCGGATATTGCATTGCCGGCTCAAACCAGTCTGATTTTCTCGTGTTTGTCAATTTGAACCACTTTGCCATCTTGAATGATAATTGTAAGCGAACCGAAGCGAATTTCTTCTATTAAATTGAGCAAATAATCCAAATCCAGACGAGAGATAATCAAACGTTCATCTTTCGAAAGGTTTTTTTCAAGACTCATCTTTTCACCTCCTGCCCTCCATTTCATTATAATTTGTCATATATGTTTAGTATGTTTTAAGCTAAATTAATGGGGAATCGAAAATATATACTATCCCGATTCCCCTGCTGAATTTAGCCTTCCTGGAATAAGACCGTTGACAAGTATCTTTCTCCGGTATCGGGGAGCAGAGCCACAATGGTCTTACCCTGGTTTTCCGGCCTTTTAGCCAGTTGGGTGGCGGCAAAAACGGCGGCTCCGGACGAGATCCCCACCAGCAGCCCTTCTGTTTTGGACAGCAGGCGGGCCGCCTCGATGGCCTCCTCGTTTTTAACCTTGAATATTTCATCCACCACGTTTAAGTTCAAAACGTCCGGTACAAATCCCGCACCGATACCTTGTATTTTATGGGGTCCGGGCGATCCTCCGGATAATACCGGGGAATCAAAAGGCTCCACGGCTACGATCTGCACGCCGGGTTTTCTCTCTTTCAGAATCTCTCCCACTCCGGTGACGGTTCCACCCGTGCCCACCCCGCCTACAAAGATGTCAACCTGGCCGTCGGTGTCACGCCATATTTCTTCAGCTGTGGTAGCCCGATGAATTTCAGGATTGGCCGGATTTTTGAATTGCTGCGGTATAAAGGAGTGGGGCGTTTGGGCGGCCAGTTCTTCGGCGGCCCGAATGGCCCCCGGCATACCGTTGGCGCCGGGAGTCAGCACCAGTTCCGCTCCCAGGGCTTTGAGCAGGTTCCTGCGTTCAACGCTCATGGTATCAGGCATAGTCAAAATAAGCCGGTAGCCCTTGGCAGCCGCTACAAAGGCCAGGGCGATGCCGGTATTGCCGCTGGTGGGTTCGATAATAATGGTGTCCTTGTTGATCAGCCCTTTATCTTCAGCGTCCTTGATCATGGAATAGCCGATACGGTCTTTGACACTGCCGGCTGGATTAAAATACTCCAATTTAACAATCACTCGGGCGTTCAAGTGATTGTACTGGTTGTAATTTGACAACTCCAATAGGGGCGTGTTTCCGATGAGGTCGGTAAGGTTTTTTGCTATTTTGGCCATTCATTTTCCCTCCAATAATCTTAACTTATAACCTACTATTTCAATTGGATTACATGGCTTATTTATAACATGCGCCGCTGTCTTTGTCAATGCAGTTTTAATAGATTTGTGCAATGGCGGCTCACGATAGCGGATAGGCCGCCTGCA
>NZ_DIPG01000080.1:5208-6720 GCF_002426325.1 Syntrophomonas sp. UBA5494
TATATTCTAATATCCCCTGATTATGTATAGACGAATACACTGAGCTGGCCCTAAAGAAACTGTAATCGAAATATATTCGAACTTTCCCCTTGACAAATCGAATATAAGATTTTAGCATTTATTATAATATATTATTTCAGTATGTTTACTTGGTTTTGGTTTGACCAGACAACTGGAGGCCGGGATGCAGCAGCCGTCTTGGCCCTTCTTATTTTAGACATTGTAGGGCCTTCATCAGATTACCGGCAGGTAATTGTTATGAAAGGGGGAAAAAAATGGGAGCAAGACAGAAAGTGGAAAAGGTTCTTTTCGTGGGTGCGGATCATCTGGGCGCGGTTCCCAAAAAGCTATACGCTGAAGGGGCCAAAGAGATCATCCATTGGAAGGGGCGAAATCACTCGACCCAAAATCGCGAGATCCCCAAGAACGTAGACTTAATCATTCTAAATTTAAACTACATAAGCCACGGACTCATGAACCGGGTGAAAAAGCAGGCCAAATCCAGAGGGATTCCCATTATTTTTAGAAAAACCGTTTTTTTTAGCCAGGCCAGCTAAACAGTTCATTTTCTATAACCAGGAGGGAATTATTTTGCGGCATTACGAAGGCACGTTCGGTGACTGGGAGAAAGCGAGCACAGTGTTTCCTCCAATCATTGACATTGTACGAGCCGGCAATTCCCTGCCGGCGATAAACTAAAAAACAAACCGGGCTATGCGTTTCATCCGCATTGACAAAAGGAAGCGCAGGGATTAGGATAAATTAAATTATACGAATATCCTTATTCGTATTCATGACTCCCGCCCAAAAATGGAGATCAGGCTGTCCTTACATCCTGGTCTTTCATATTTATTCCGCACATCTGCTGTTTCCCAGGGCTAAAACAAATGGACGCCCGGGCCGGGAGAGAATGATGCGGGGAGGAATCCGCATGATATATATTGAGGATGAAAATATAGGCATGGAGACAACCCGTCAAAGAGGTGGACTCGGAGGTGTTTGATCGATGGACCAGACAGTCGGAATAGGTGTTACAGGAGGCATTGCAGCGTATAAAATAGCGGATCTGGTCAGCCGGTTGAAAAAAATCGATCTTGAAATCGCGGTGCTTATGACCGAAGCGGCTACTCGATTTATCACTCCCCTGACCTTTAAAACCCTGACGGGCAGAGAAGTGATTACCGATTTATGGTCCGACCCCAGGGAATACAGGGTGAAGCACATCGGCCTGGCCGAGCAGCTTGATCTGCTGGTCATCGCTCCTGCAACCGCCAATTTTATAGCCAAAATGGCCCATGGCATAGCCGATGATGTTCTGTCAACACTGGTGGTGGCGAACACGGCTCCGGTTCTGGTGGTGCCGTCTATGAATACCCGTATGTATGAAAACCCCATTGTGAAGAGAAACCTGGCCATTCTGGCGGAGTGTGGATACCACGTCATGGACCCGGCCAGCGGCCTTCTGGCCTTCGGTACAATAGGCAAAGGCAAACTGCCCGACGTTGCAGATAT
>NZ_DIPG01000027.1:0-1918 GCF_002426325.1 Syntrophomonas sp. UBA5494
AGTGATCCCATCGAGGTTAGATAGGGGAAGCTCAGGAGACCAACCTAAAATGGGCAAAAAGATACCCGCTTAGGTTTAAGCGGGTTTAGAGAGAAATATTGTGAAGGGGTGGGGGTAGCAATTTAATAAAAGATTTTGGGGATTATTTTTAGGGAGTTAAGTATGATTCCGGATAATTAACAGGTTTATCCTTGGACCATTCTCCTTCATAGGCCAGTTCACCGGTGGTATAGTAAGATTTGCCATAACCACTGCGCAGCCCGTTCTCCCAGTTTCCTTCGTATCTCAGAGTCCCATCCGGATAGAATTCCTTGCCATAACCGGAACGTTTACCTTCTTTCCAACTGCCTTCATAACGTCCGCCGCTGCGATAATATGCACAACCTATTCCATGAGGCTTCCTATCCTTAATCTCTCCTTCGTAATTAGCTATCAAAGCATTCTTCAGAACCAGGTCATCAATCCGCGCCAAGTATGCTCCTCCTCTCAATAGGCCTTTGCTAAAATCCGCCCTATACTCCTTGCTTAGCAGGCCCTTTTTCTAGTTCTGCCAGTGTTTCTGGAACCTGACAGATTTTCTTTATTTTATATACGTATTTTAATAACTCCTCCTGGCGCTACATCCCATTTATTATGGGCTTTCTATAGGTGATTTGATGACATTGAACTTTCTTGAGGGCAATCGCCGGGTCGTCTATTCCTTGGCGAAGGATACGGATGCGTTCCGCTCATAATCTACACCCGCAGCGACCTCATCCTGATTGCCTGGCTGCTCCTACACTGCGGGATCATCCCTGCCGCGACGAATATTCATCTCCTGGCCTCAACCTCCCCCAAAATAGTACTGCAAAATAACTGGTTCTGCTTCTAATATATAAGCAATCTTCATGCCAAATCATCCATGCCGGCAATAAAAAATATAAAATCGCCGCAAACGGCGATTTAAACGGTTCTTTTATTTTCTATACCAATTATGGGCTAGCCAACTTATTTATTACGAATTGTTGCGCCACTGCGGCTTTATGTTGCATTATGTTGCAAAACGCAATATGATGCAACGCTATTATGTTGATTGGATACTATAATTGCGCATCTTTCTATAGATGGTGCTGCGGTCATATCCCATCTCACGGGCTACCTGGCTTACATTTCCATTGTATTTATCCAGCAGGGCCATGATGTTCTGTTTTTCCTGCTCAGCCCGCTGCTTTTTGCTGTTTTGCCGGGCTTCAAATATGGTTTCGGCCTTGCCCGCCCGATTGAATGAATTGCCTGCGAAGTCGTTCTTTCTTATTTCAGGGGGCAAATGCTCTATGCTCAAATTCGGCCCGCCGGCTATATTGACCATGCGTTCAACCACGTTCTGCAATTCCCGGATATTGCCGGGCCAATGGTATCTCTGCAAAGGCTTCATCAAGCTTTCTTTATCATAGAAGAACTGGCGCCCCGTTTTGGAGCGAATAGCCTCCAGGAAATAATCGAACAGGAGCGGGATGTCTCTGATACGCGACCGCAAGGGCGGAATCTGTATAGAAATAACATTGAGGCGGTAGTAAAGGTCGGCTCGGAAGCTGCCGATTTCAACCTCTTCCCACAGGTTCTTGTTGGTGGCGCAGATCACCCTTACGTCAATGGGTATGAGTTTGCTGTCCCCGATTCTGGTAATGCTTTTTTCTTGCAAGACTCTTAACAAGGTAACCTGCTGCTCCAGTGGCATGTCGCCGATCTCATCAAGAAACAGGGTCCCCCCCGAAGCCAGTTCGAATTTTCCCGGGCTGCCCCCTTTTCTGGCTCCGGTGAAGGCTCCTTCAGCATAGCCAAACAGTTCACTCCCCACCAGTTCGCGCGGGATGGCTCCGCAATTGACCGCGATAAAAGGCCCGCTGCGGCGGCTGCCCTGATTGTGGATGGCCTGGGC
>NZ_DIPG01000027.1:2095-10115 GCF_002426325.1 Syntrophomonas sp. UBA5494
TCTAAAACGTTGTCACTTACAGTAACGATATCATCGAACTGAAAACTAGCCCGGTTTCCGGTGAAGCGATGCACCAGGTTATGGATGTTCTCGATAGGACGCATGAAAAGTATGCCGCCGCTGAGGCGGTCCTCTTCATCTCTTACCGGGTTTCCGGTCAGGGTCAGTTGAATATTTTTCCCGCCGCTCTCAACAAATATCTCGATATCACTGTACGGTTTTCCCCGCCGCAGGAGTTCATTGGTATAAGGGGTTTTAATGCCCAATATCCGCCCAATGGGCTGCCCTTTCATCTGGGCCGCTTTTTTATTGAGGATTCTCTCCGCAGCCAGATTGACTTCATTAATGTGGCCCTCAGTATCGAGGATCATAACCCCATCGGTGATATGCATGAAAATGTTGGTAAACATGCGGGTCAGCCAGCTCAAATGATCCTTTTTTGATAAGATCTCCAGCAGATGGGTGATATCTCGAATAGAGCACAGAAAGTATAACTGGTCCTGATAGCGCACCGGCTGCAGATTCATTTCTACCGGGATATCCTGGCCTTCGCGGTCGTGCTGCAGCATCTCGACCAGCGCCCCGCCTCTTTTGGCTTTCTTGAATTGTTCCAAGAGAAGTCCATGCAGATATGCGGGGGTAAGCTTAAAGATATCCAATTCCAAAAGCTCTTCCCGGTCGTAACCGTAAGCGGTACAAGCAGCCGGATTGGCTTCGACTATCTGACCGTCCGGCTTTACTATTAATGCGATGTCAGGAATGTACTCGAAAAAAAACTTACCTGGTAAAAGCGAGCTGTTTTCGCTCACCAGACTCACCCCTTCTTCAGCTTCTCTGTCTACTTTTATTCTATAACTTGAGTCGTTTTTGTTCAAAGCAGAAATTGGCTTATTGCCATTAAAGGCGTTGATGGCGCAAATGTTTTTACTATTTCTGCGTTGAAGTGAATCAAGTCAATGATCCGGGTCGTGACACTGGCAATGCAAAGATTTTGGCACATTGCCGCCCGCGGATGCAAACCACAGGCTTGTCATTGTAAAAGGTATAAAGGGCTGCGATATAGTGGAAACTCAGTAATGAAATGAGTTCAGGAGGATGCTGATTTGTCAAAACAGAGCCGACATTGCGGCTTGGTGGTTTTTAGCCTGTTGCTATGTCAATTTGCTGCATATGGATTGATGCTGACGGGCTGGTGGCCCTATCTTCTGGCCCTGCTATTTGCCGGATTAGCCTTAACCGGAAGCCTCAAACTATGTTTGGAGCATAAAACCCCGGAAATCCGGGTGGAGAATCACTATCATCTTTATTATGATGAGAGTTCCCCGCGCAGCCGTTTTCCCAATAACCTCCCCCCTTCCCGCTGGTAAGCTCTTTCTTCTTATGCCTGCTTTCCTTTTCTTTATATGTGCAAACTGGCTTCGAACTGTGCTAATATAATTGCCATAGATCAGAAAGGAATAAATATGCGGGTAACCGCCAATAGAAGCTATGAATGAAATTTTTGATCAACTCGGTCTGACCTGGCTCAATACCATCTGGACTTACCAAATAGTACAATCGGCTGTCATCGCTTTACTGATACTCCTGGGGTTTTATATCCTTGGCAAAATAGTAAAGAAACGTGTTTTCCCCTGGCTGGAGGGAATAGCCCAAAAAAGCGGCAATGATTATGATGACAAATTACTGGCCGCTTTCTACAGGCCGGCAGAATGGCTTATTCTGCTAACCGGGATTTACTGTGCACTCCGTTATCTGCCTTTAAGTGCTGCCGCGGATACACTGATATTAAATCTGTTTCGCTCTCTGATCATTATTCTGATCGCCTGGGGATTGTATGCGCTGGCTGAAACCGATTCGCCGTTGTCACAGGAGCTGCAGCGCAAATTTAATCTGGACGGCATCATCATTTCCTTTTTCTCTAAAATAGCCCGGTTTGTGCTTTTATCTCTGGTAATAGTAGTAATAGCCCAGGAGTGGGGATATGATGTGAACGGCTTTATCGCTGGTCTGGGCTTGGGCGGGCTGGCTTTCGCTTTGGCAGCCAAAGACGTTCTGGCCAATGTCTTTGGCGGAATTGTTATTATCCTGGAAAAACCTTTTGTTTCGGGAGACTGGATTACCACCAGCACGACTGATGGCATAGTGGAAACTATAACTTTCCGAACTACCCGGATAAGGGCTTTTGATGAATCCTTAATACTGGTTCCCAATGCTACGCTTGCCAATGAGGCTATCACCAATAATTCGCGCCGAGGCAAAAGGCGGGTCTCTTTTTACCTGCAAATTACGTATGATGCCACCCGCTGGCAAGTGCAGCAATGTGTAAGCAGAATCAAAACCTTGCTGGAAAACCATCCCGAGGTTCATCCCGAAACTATAATGGTTTTTTTAGAAAACTTTAATGATAGTAGTCTGGATATCAAGGTTTACTTTTTTACTGTCACTACGGTGTGGGCAGAACACCTGGCAGTACGCGAAGATATAAATTTAAGAATCATGGAGATCCTTGAGGACTTGGGAGTGAGTTTCGCATTTCCGAGCCAGAGCATATATATTGAAAACACGCCTCCGGCAAAAAATGGCGGCTCCGCCGACCAGCCTTAACTTTTGCTCCCAAAAAATTTGTAACAACTCGACACCCTGTCGCAATTTAAGTGATATGGCAAGATGCTATAAGCTGCTATAATTCCGGGGATGGTGTTTCCTGAGATACTCTTCGAGGACCTGTAAATTCTTAATATCATTTTTTAATACTATTAAATTTGGATTCCATTTACCATGAAGGTTACCTCCAGGCAACGAGTAAGTAACATTTCTCATATCGGCAGACATTTCTTTCCGATAGAATTCGATTTTCTCTTCGATCTGCCGTATAACCTCAAGCCAGGTTTCAGCTTCAAACTTTAAGCCTCTAATCACTACAACTATTTTTCCATGGTTCATTGTTTTTACTGGCATCAGATAAGATAATAAATATCTACACACTTAAATGCCCCCATTCCCACCTCAGACACAGATCAAGAATCTTTCTTGATTAATCCGAATAAACGAAGCAGAGATCGCTGACTTTTTCATCTTTACCCGTCCTTTCAGCTGGTTCGATGAGTATTGCAGCGGGACGGGCGAAGTGTTCCAGGCTCTTGATGACCGGAGCTGATACAAGGCATAGCGTTGCTGATTCAGTTAAAACGGTGGTGCGCCTTCATAATCATTTGCATTACCGCTTTCAAGAATATCGCAATCATTATGTATATCGGAAACGAATACCAGTACTTCCACAATAGCATCACGTAGATATCGATTGATATGAGCAGCGGTTCTCCGACAAAGGCAAACAGCGCCGCTGCCAGGGTATTCATTAAGATAAACCTTTTCCATTGCGGATAATATTGATAAATCAACATGTAAGCTATGGGTAGTACGGTAAAGTTCATAGGGATCAATCTGGGAAAAAGAGGCTCGATATCATAACGATATTCCCACCAGTTGAGCTGGCAGCCGATTTCATCCAGTGAGGTGGCAATAGTCTGTATCATCAAACCATAAATGATGATTTCCAGCAGCCTTTTCTTATCCACCAACCGCCACCAAACCAACCAGGGCAAAACCAGCATGGCTGCCAGCAACCAGAATTGAGGCGTAAACAACTCATAGCGAAGCCAATGCTGAACTTGATAGTCGGTACAGAGATTTTGAGCGTCCAGAACCTGCTCAAACGACGGGAATTCAGCCATGTAACTATCCTTTCGAAAATGCCAAATAATATGTAGTTTGGCCATTTCTAATCAGAATTAAAACCCGGCGTTGAGATGGGTATAACCTCACTACCCTGAAAGGCCTGACATAGAGTATAAGCCAGCTATGCCAAATAAAATGTACTCATAAACTCCGTCCCCGCGGTACAATTATTTGGTGAGGCTGCTTCTCAAGGTCTGCCACATCCCGTCATCAATCAAGCCCAGGCGCCATAAGGCAATACCGTTCAGATTATAACGCTTGGCGATGCCCACCTTGGCGTTGATGCTGGCAGCCGTTTCGCTGGGGGCGGAAATGCCCAGGATCAGCTTATCGGCGGGAACCGCAGCGATGGCTGTTTCCACAGCCTGAGTCACCTGGACGATCGGCTCCGGCTTGGGGCCGTAATCGTAGGCCATGATAATGATCCGGTCAGCGCTCCGGCCCAGGGCCTGGTAGTCGTAACCGGGGTAAGCGCTGTTGGGGGCATGCAGGGTGAGGGTCAGCCTGCTGCCGTTGGCGTGCAGTTCCCGGACCAGCATGTCGACGAAGCTGGTAAAGCTCCGCTGCACCTTTCTCAGTTGTTCTCCGCTATCATTATAGCCCAGACCTTCGAAGTCCAGGTTGACCCCGCTGTATTGCCCGGCTTCGGCTGCAATGGCTTTTACCGCCCGATCCATGGCAAGCGGGTCGTTTAACAGCGCGGAGATGGCGCCATCGCTATCGGTCACATGGATTACCATCTCGCTCGATAAATGGTGTTTTTCAGCACCATCCAATACCTGTTCCCAACCCTCGGGGCGCTGCCATCCGGTGCGGCTTTTATCCAGCAGGCTGCCCTGACTGTCAATACTGTACCAGCCCAGAGCCAATTCGGATACCACGTCGGTGTTGCCTTCAGCGGCATTGGGATAGCTCTGGCCAAACAGGTCGGTCCAACTGCTGGTTCGGCTGTCACCCAGGGCATAGAAGCCTATGACGGTCATGGCTTTGGGGGGAGTGGCGACGCTAACCCGGTATGTTTCGCTGTTCCATTCCACCCGGCAATCGAAGGCCTCGCTGAAAAAGCGCAGCGGTATCAGGGTGCGCCCGCTAGATATCCGCGGCGCCGCCTCTAATGTCAGAGGGTTGTTATTGCGGTAAGCAGTACGGTTATCGATTTGCAGACGGACCGTCGTGACCCCATCAGTTGCGTTTACTGTACGCGATTGATCGTCCCAGCTGACAACTATGTTCATGGCCTCCGCTATAGCCCGGAAGGGCACCAGAGTACGGCCGTTTTCGATTACCGGCGAAACATCGAGCTCTAAGGGCAGGTCGTCTACAAAGACTGAGACTCTCTCTTGCCCCTGGGCCGGGGTTATAAAAGACGGGCCGGCAATAAAGAATAAGGCCAGCAGCAGAACCGACAGGATTTGTTTCATTATGTATCAACCTCCTAATATTACTCGCTAATAAAGCTTGTGTTTCGCCTGGTGTTGGTTGCTTTTAACAAGTATTGCATCCCAACAAAGACATCGGTTTATTTGTCGTCCGTGGCCCCGCCATCACCGAACACCGGGATAACTTCACCCAAAAAAGTAGGCTGGGGCTTGATTACCTTGGCCAGCCAGAAATCTTTGTTCCGGGCCGCCATCTCCCTCACTTCGTAAGCAGCCATGACCTGCCCGTAATCATGCTTGTCAGAAGCCACCCCATAGGCTTCCAGACCCAGTTCCCTGGCTATGAAAACCGCCCGCAGCAGATGATACTCCTGGGTTATGATGATAACCTTCTTTACCTGAAAAATATCCCTGGCCCGGTACAGGCTTTCATAGGTGCTGAAACCGGCATGATCCATAAATATATCCTGACCGGGCATACCTTTGCTCTTAAGAAATTCTTTCATGGTGTTTACTTCATCATAATCCGTGCGTCCATGGTCGCCGCTCACGATGATTTTGGGGGCTTTGCCTTGTTGGTATAGCTCGTGCCCTACGGTTACACGATCCTTGAGCATGGCCGACAATGTTCCGTCGGGATATACATAGGCCCCTAGAATAAGGACCGTATCAGCTTCCGGCACCTCCTGCGCCGAATAAATATACTTAGCCCCGACCCGCTCCACATAACAGTCAACCGTCAAAAAAACGGTGCCGCAAACCAGCAGCAGAACGATCCCCAAGCTTAAGGCTTGCTTACCATGTTTTCGTAAAAATGAATTCAATGTTCGTTCTCCATCCCCAGGTTTGATTAAATATGCTGAGACGGTTGATCCGAAAAGTCGGTTTGTTCTATTTCCCAGGCTCCATTAACATATTTATAAGTGGTATGCAGATAAGTCAAGTGATGGGGCAGGGTCGCGGCAATGACCTCGGTAGTGACGATCTCTGGCAAGGCCTCTCCGTCTACGCTTTGCAAGTCCATGCTGATAAAGAAATTCTGGCAAAACTCATTTCCGTATTGCTGGTAACCGTGCATATCCCAGTCTGACAGCGGCACCGCTGCAACAGCTCCATTGCTTTCGATCTCCGCCGAGCGGCGGACTTCATCCACATGAATGGAGAACGGCGTGCCATGGGTTATGGTGGAGAGATCAATCTGGGCTAGGGCTGCGTCTTTCAAACTGTATAACTCATAGCCACATCCTCCAAAGGGCATGCTCCGGTAATCGGTTACAAGTAGAAAATCTACCGTATCCGGGCTGATGATATGAGCAGCGGCAATGGTTGATACGTCAAAACCCTTGTTATCACCCTTAAATATTTCGACAGCGGCCTCAGAATCATCCTTGGTTACGGTCAATTCCCACTGGTTATTGAGGTGATTGACCATTATTTGTGCGGTTACATACTTACCGCCTCCGTCTACATCATGCCTTATATAATGCTTAGGGCCGTCAATAATTCCATAGTCGCTGGACTGCAATACCCGGGTGATAAACCATCCTCCCCCGCCATCGTCGATAAGCTTCTCCACCATCAGCTTTTCTGTTGCGGTGGTATGGGGAGGGCTTGAGGTCATTTCAGGGAAAGAGAGGGTGTACTCTATCTCGGTATCACTGAGTTGCTCCTGGGACACTATGGTGATCGGCCCCACCCAGGGGCTGGACATGCCCGTAACCCAGTAGCTTTGCCGGACATAGTCACTGGCGTCTGCTTCCTGGCGCAATTGCGGGGATAAGGCCAAATACTGCAAGGCCCCGTTGCGGGTCTGTTCGCCCCGGCCCCATAGTTTGACGGCTTCGTCAGGGCTGGAGGGAATAAGAGCGTTTTCTAACCGGGCAATTTCGGATTTGATTAAATCCACATCAGGAGTTTGAATAGATAGCAGATTAGCGGCCTGGTCATAATGAACCCTGGCCTTAAACAGATACTCCAGCCAGTCCATGGGCAGATAATAATGTCCCTGGCGATTGTCAATGCTGTATATCAGCGAACTGTGTTCATAGCGGCCATCGTCGCTGGCAATACATATGTTGACCGGATCCGGGGCCAAGGCTGGGTCCATCAGTCTGGCCTTATATTCTTTCAGCTCCAGAATCCATTTGCGGTCAGACACCAGATCGGCTATCTGCAGGTTTTCAACCTTTTCCGGAAGCGGCCAGATCCGGCTTTCCAGTTCCTCAGTGCTGATTTTCAGCCCTCTGCTATATGACGCCAGTTTCTCCATACTATAGAAATCCTGACCGGTCTCAATGGCTATGGTTCGGGTCGCAGCATCCCACTCCACAGCACTGGCCCCCAATTGTTCAGCCGCCCAGCGAATAGGAACCATAACCTGTCCTTCAACTAC
Source organism: Syntrophomonas sp. UBA5494 (assembly GCF_002426325.1). NCBI lineage: Bacteria > Bacillati > Bacillota > Clostridia > Eubacteriales > Syntrophomonadaceae > Syntrophomonas > Syntrophomonas sp. UBA5494. The sequence goes on from NZ_DIPG01000027.1 coordinate 9,605, forward strand.
ATCCATATCCGCCGGAGCATTCACCAACGAGCCGTTTATTTGTACGCTTACCGAAAGAGCAGGCATACTCTCCAGCATATCGGCTGCATTGTCTAAGGAATCCAACAGGCTATCCAATTCAGCTTTCTGTTGCGCACTTTCTTCTGGAGTCAACCAGACCCCTTCATTTCTTAATTTTTCACGAACATCATCATCGCCTTGGGCCGCGATGGCTAAACCGCTTGTTCCTACAGCAAAAAGCATCAAGGGCACAACCAGCCCAGATATAAAGACTCTTTTCATTTTATTGATCATCCTTTTTCCAGGTTTCAGTCACCACTAAAATGGTTATGCAAAAACAAACTGATATCTTGCACTTTCAATACCATAAGATTGTATTTGTTTTCCCAGTGGTCCCGTGTTGCCCAGCTCCGAGAAAACCTCTACTTGAAAATGCGCTCCAATTCAACGTTCAGTCCCGGGAAGATAAACGACTGGGCCAAATCAGACCCTTTGAAGGTGATGTGCCGGT
>NZ_DIPG01000113.1:0-259 GCF_002426325.1 Syntrophomonas sp. UBA5494
AATTGAAAGAGATGATCTGATAATGATTTATAATAAAGGATGCGGCGAATATAAGCGCAGCTTTATGACTGTTTATGGTAAATTAAAAAGTATGCAACGGGCCCCGAAAATGTTAGCACCCGGACTCGGGTAAGATAAAAAAGAGCCATTGTCAGCACCTTAAAAACAAGTTACCCTTAAAGCTGGAGAAAGCATTTAAGGAGGTAACGGAAAGGTGATAAAAATGGCTCAAGCACAGTATATCAAACATCTCTACGAA
>NZ_DIPG01000113.1:353-2577 GCF_002426325.1 Syntrophomonas sp. UBA5494
CAAACATCTCTACGAAAATGAAGAGAAATCTTTGCGTGAAATATCACGTACAACCGGACTCTGCCAAAAGACAGTGGCAAAATACGCCTATCAAAACAATTGGAATGAGGATAATCTTCCAAAATGTGATCCGGATCGTCATCCTTTACTCGGAGAATATATCAGGTTCATAGACGAGTGGCTGGAACAGGACACAAGGGAACCGCGCAAGCAGCGTCATACAGTAGCAAGAATACACCGGAGGCTTCAAAAGGAACATAGTTTTCCAGGTGGTTATTCAAGCGTTAAAAAGTATGTCCGCAAGAAAAAATACTTGATGAAAATGTCTGGTGCAGGCTTCCTTCCGCTTGTAAGTCCTGCCTGTCATGCAGAAGTGGACTTCGGTAAGTTTAAATATTACGACGAGCTGGGACGTGACTGTGACGGATATGCCTTGACACTGTCTTTTCCGCACTCGAACAGCGGATTCACCCAAGTGTTTCCGTCCCAAAATCAAGAATGCCTTCTGGCTGGACTCGCCCGTATCTTCTACCGTATCGGCGGTGTTCCCATCCGTATTAAGGCGGATAATATGACCACAGCGGTCGCTCATATCTGCGCCGGAACCGAGCGTAAACTCACGGATGGCTTTGCCCGATTTATGCTGCACCACCGTTTTCAGGCGGACTTCTGTAATCCTGCCGCTGGGAATGAAAAAGGTAATGTGGAAAACNNGGTGGGTCTGCGTTGACGCTTACGAAGGATACTATCTTAATCTTTCCTTACCGTACAGTAATGCCGGCTATCTTCAACTATTCAAAGGACAGAATCAAGAATGCCTTTTGGAAGGTCTTAAGACGATCTTTGAATATATGGGATGCGTCCCCACGTTTATCTGGTTTGATAATATGTCTACTATAGTTAAAGCTATCGGCAAGGATTCCACCAGAGATCTAACCAGAGGATTTGAACGGTTTATGCTCCACCATAGGTTTTTCTCTAATTTTTGCAATCCTGACAGTGGGCATGAAAAAGGTAATGTGGAAAACAAGGTGGGATACAGCCGCCGCAACTTCTTTGTTCCAGTCCCCACCATCACAGATTTTGACACCTTTAATGAGGAATTGTTTTTACTCTGTGAGGAGGATGGTGACCGTAAGCACTACATCCATGGCAAAACCATAAACGAACTGTGGGAGGAAGAAAAGAAGCATCTGCTGGCCCTGCCGGAGCATGAATTTGAGGTATTCCGTTATGAAACAGTACGCATAAATAAATACGGGTTTATCACGGTGGATACCAATAAATACGGCATAACCCCTGAACTTGCCGGTCAGTCCGCACAGGTAAAAATCTTCTTTGACAAGATTGAAATCTACTACGACCACACGCTGTTGAAGGTTTATGGGCGCTCCTACAAACGGAATGACGAGGTCATGGATTTCACTCAGTATATGACCACCCTCTGCAAAAAGCCCGGAGCCGCACCACATACACGTTTTTTCCATCAGCTTCCCAAGCTATGGCAGCAGCACCTGAAAGAAACAAACGGCAGGGAGCGCAAAACCGCTTTGTTGCTGCTTTCCGAAATCGTCCGGGACGGCAACCTTGAACTCTGCGATGAAGCAATCTCTATGGCAAGCGAATACGGCAGAACTGACATCGACAGCATACGTCAATGTTACTACATGATTTCAAAGCTAGAAAACCATCCTAAGCCGTTGGATATTACAGCACCCACCATTAATTACAACCCCAACCTGAGCGCATATGACGGACTGACCAAAGGGGGTGTGAAGAATGTCGGAGCTAATTGAAAGGTATTTCAGAACGCTGAAGCTGGGCGGTTTAGCTAAAGACTGGCAAACAGTCAAATACGAGAATACGAATCAATATATACGCGAGCTTTTGGAGCTGGAACTGAAAGAGCGTGAAGTTAACCGCATTAACCGAATGGTCAAAGTCGCAGGCTTTAGAGTCATAAAAACCTTAGAAGATTTTGTGTGGTCGCAAAACATTCAGATACCGCAGGGACTTACGCAGCATGACATGGAGCAGTTCAGCTTTATTGAAAAAAAGGAAAATCTCATTTTCATGGGCGCTGTCGGCACCGGAAAAACCCACCTTGCCACAGCTATTGCGCTTAAAGCCTGCCAGAATGGTAAGCACACCCGGTTTTTTACTGCTGCGTCTCTTGCAAATATCCTGCTTGAAAAAAACGCCAAAGGTACGCTGAACAACTATC
>NZ_DIPG01000113.1:2671-3295 GCF_002426325.1 Syntrophomonas sp. UBA5494
AAGGTACGCTGAACAACTATCTCGGAACGCTCAAACGGGTGGAACTCATGATAATTGATGAGATTGGGTTTGTGCCGCTGCACAAAGAGGCTGCCGAGCTTTTATTTCAGGTCATATCCGACTGCTATGAGCGAAGAAGCCTGATCATCACCTCAAACCTTGAGTTTTCTGGATGGAATACGGTGTTTGGTGACAACCGCCTGACGGCGGCCCTGATCGACAGGTTAATCCATCACAGCCACATCCTCATCTTTTCGGGTGAGAGTTACCGGCTGACACAATCCATGCTGCGGCAGAAAAAGTAATGTGGGTATTTGTCGCGCCGAATCTTTACCTTGCTCCGTTCGGGCTCCGCCCTCTCTCCATAAGGTAAAGATTCGAAAGTCCAACCAAAACGGGGCGCTCAAAATGTTTGCAGTGAGACTCGGAAGACAAAAACTATGCCACCGATAATGTGTGAATTTGGTCTCGGGATCAAAATATTGTATTAATGAAAACAGGGCTGACAAGTGCTAACCTTTTTGGGGCCCAAATGCTAACTTTTTAACTTGACAAAGACACTTTGAGATATTCGTTGCTCTTTGTGATTTTATTAGGGTTATCGTTTTTATATAAAACAACATC
>NZ_DIPG01000066.1:0-3712 GCF_002426325.1 Syntrophomonas sp. UBA5494
GTTACGACATCCCGGTCCTTAGTCCTTTTCAGGCAATTAACGATTACTCCCCGCACATAGCGGGATTCCTCTACCATCAACCTGTTTATCAGCACTTCTATACCCCCGGGAATTTCATCAAAGCAGATATCCTCAGCGGTAAAAGCTCGTGTTTTCTCATCCCCATTATGCAAATCATCTATTAAATGCTCGATACTGACCAAAGGACACACCTCCTGAACATATTTCACTGCTTTTCCTATAAAATATAGCAATATTCATACCAAAATGCGGAATTGCTACAAACACCGATATATTAGTCCTATATATAAATAATATTCGGGAGTACCTGTTCGATTCTCGGACGATATTTGTACAAAACCGTAGTATTTTCGGATCTTTAAGGCAGTGCTGACAATGCTGGAACCGACTTGAGTCGGGCTGGAGTGATTGGTTACAATAAGAAACAGAGCAGATGCTCGTTGTAGCTATGCTGTTCAAGCAATTATATGGGGGGACAAAGCATGCCACTCTCATCAGAACAAAGAGAAGCCTGGGAAAAAGAAAAACTGGAAAGGGGGCAGCGGGAGTTAAGCGATGAGGAGCGGGAACTGAAGAGGCGCCGGGATGAAGCCCGGATTGATAAGGCTATCAAGAAAACAGCCCGGCTGGAAAAGATCCGCAAATGGACTTATATTGCGGTGGTTGCCATATACCTTACCGCAGTTGTGCTATATTTCATAATGCGCTAGACATGATCCTCCGGGGTAAACTGAGTAAAAGCCATTATTGACTGTTCAGCTGCCCGGCTAACCTCCCGGTAGACTTCCTGCAGAGGCAGCTGCTTTGCCTTGGCGATGCGGCTGCAATCTTCATATTCGGGAGACGCCCTCAATATCCTGCCATCACGTATCGCCACTTTAACCTGAGCCTCTCCATAGCGGGTTTTGACCCGGCGTACTTCCCGCTGCAGGCAGTGGCGGTTTACCGCCATCCTGCGGACCCCCAGAGTGGTGGTCTCCGCAAAAATGGTCTCCTCCAGCTTATCGGCTGAGAGCGCCGGGCATAATACGCTGAGTATGATACCGGGGCGGTTTTTTTTCATAATGATTGGAGTCAGGTAAACGTCCACCGCACCCTGCTCCAGGAGCAGCGGGAAAAGGTGTGAATAGAACTCGGGGTTCATATTATCTATATTGCTCTCCAAGAGCAGCAAGGCTGATGAAGGTGCCTGCTCTGCCAGGATGACCCGCAACAGGTTGGGAATCTCGATTTCTCCGTCCCCTACCCCGTACCCTACCCGCTTGATCACCAGCTCCGGGATCGGCTGGAAAGCCTCTGCCAGGGAGGTAATAATGGCCGCTCCGGTCGGAGTCACCAGTTCATGTTTGATCCCGGTGGAATAAACCGGGACGCCTTCTAACAGAGCCATCGTAGCAGGCGCTTCAACCGGCAGGGTGCCGTGGGCGCACTGCAGGAAGCCGCTGCCCAGATGCAGCGGCGATGACCATATTTTTTCTATCCCCAAATAGTCAAGACATATGGCAGTTCCTACTATATCGACAATAGAATCGACCGCTCCGACCTCGTGAAAATGCACTTCAGTTATCTTGCGCAGATGGACCTGTGCTTCAGCCCGGGCCAGCCGGTTGAATATCTTGAGGCTGGTGGCTTTAACCTTGTCGTTTAGTGAACTTGCCCGGATCAAGGTTTCAATGTCATTTAAGTTGCGGTGCAGCTTATGGTCGTGCCGGGTTTTATCCGGATCCTGAAGCGGCTCGTCAAACATGCCGGGTTCAGGGTGGCTGTGCATATGCGAGTGGCCATTGTCATGGCAATGGTGATGATCCGCCTGGCTGCAGCAGGATTTGTCGGCAGGATGCATGGAGCGGGCGGGCAGCTTTACCTGAACATCGGTGCCGGCAATGCCCCGCCTGGTTTTTTTGCTTGCAGTAATGGTGAACCCGCCTATATTGAGCTTGGCCAGTTCACTGCGGAGGTATTGCTGGTCAGCCCCTACATCCAACAAAGCCCCCAGAGTCATATCCCCCGATATCCCCGCAAAACAGTCAAAATACAATACTTTGCTCATACTCATTCCCGCCTCGATTTTTGTTCTGAGGAAGCTTCTATCTGCCGGTTTAAGCGGCTGGCAAAGTAGCCGGCCCCGAAGCCGTTGTCTATATTGAATACCGCCACCCCGCTGGAACAGCTGTTGAGCATGGATAAGAGCGCACTCAATCCCTGAAAGCTGGCCCCATAGCCAACGCTGGTAGGGACCGCCAGCACCGGTTTATCGGTCAAACCGGCGATTATGCTGGGCAAGGCGCCTTCCATTCCCGCCACGGCAATTATAACATTGGCCTGTTCCAACTTTGCCTGATGGGCCAGAAGCCGATGGATGCCGGCCACACCCACATCATACAGGCGATCTACTGAATTACCGAGTATTTCGGCTGTAAGAGCCGCCTCTTCGGCCACCCCGATATCGGATGTACCTGCGGTAGCCACCAGGATTACCCCCCGGCTTGGCTTGACCTCGTTTTGGCGAATGATCAGAACCTTTGCCAGAGGGTTATATTCCATTCCCGGCCATCGTTCGGCCAGGGCCTGATATTTATCGGCGCTGAGGCGGGTGGCCAAAATGTTGCTGCCCTTCTGCCGCAGCGCATCGATTATGCCTTCCAGCTGCAAGGCCGATTTGCCTTCGGCAAAGATTATTTCAGGATGACCCTGGCGCAGAACCCGGTGATGATCTATCTTGGCATAACCCAGGTCTTCAAAAGGCAGGTGGCGCAGCTTATCCAGGGCGTGATCCAATCCGATCCGGCCCTGTCTGTATTCCTCCAGCACCTGTGCAATATGGTTATGATCCATGCTAGTTCCCCTTCCAGCCTTGTTTGCAGGGTTAGATCGGTCGTTCTCAGATGTTGTTTATGGTATCATTGTCCAGCAGTGACGCGCCGCCAGCGACAGAGTGTTGTCAACCCCGCCTGAAAACGCCGCCAAGACGCGCCGATGCTGCCGGATAATGTCTTGCAAGCGATCAAGCTTTTCGATCAGGGCTGCTTTCGAATCCATAACCCGCTAACCTGTACCTGTATTGTTGAAAATATTACTTTTTTCACCTGTTTGTCCTTCATATTATCACATAACAGGTCAGGCAAAAGCCAGATGCAATCGTGAATAATACTGCGGCGCATTTTGGGGAAAAACCACAATTTAGCAGTTCTGCCTGACAGGATGCATCCATACAATATAATATATTGTTGGAATAAAACACTTCTCTGCGGCCTCTTTCGGCGGAATACCCGATATTTCTCTAATCCTGTTACCCAAAGTCGAGTTTCTGAGCACAAATAAGTTTCATTGACGGGGCCGCCTGCAAACGATCGGGGAGGCATATTATGAATGTACTGGTCTTCTCTCCGCATCCCGATGATGACGTTATAGGATGCGGCGGCAGCATTTTAAAACACTCCGAAGTGGGCCACATGGTAGCGGTGGCTTACTTGACTTCGGGAGAAGCCGGTAACATCCGTTATTCCAAAACCGAATTGGCCCGGGTCAGGGAGACCGAGGCCCGGCAGGCGTCTGCCCTCTTGGGAACCAATGAAGTGATATTTCTGCACAATGAAGACGGCTATTTGGGCTATAACAAAGATACCTTGATTCCGGTAGTCAACCTGATTCGGGAAAAGCAGCCGGACATAATTTATGTGCCGCATAAAAA
>NZ_DIPG01000066.1:3925-4186 GCF_002426325.1 Syntrophomonas sp. UBA5494
TTCCATGATTTAACCGGCAAACCCTGGCTGGTAAAAGATGTATTCTGCTATGAGGTGTGGACTCCATTGCAGAACATCACCTATGTTGAAGATATAACCGTACAGATGCAGCGAAAATTAGTAGCCCTGGCAATGCACCAGTCTCAGATTGAGAACCGTGACTACCATGAAGCTATTCAGGGACTAAACCGCTATCGCGGGGTTATGACCCGTAAAGGGATGTACTGCGAGTGTTTCGAAATCCTCAGAAAAGGCAGATAA
>NZ_DIPG01000097.1:0-3934 GCF_002426325.1 Syntrophomonas sp. UBA5494
TTTACCTGTCGTGCGCGCAAGACTTATGTTATCATCCTCAAATATTATTGTCAAGCATTCGGCAATTTTTTTATTCTCTACTTTTTAAAGATGTGTGGTTGCCTTAGGCTACCCATCAGTTTCTATTTCTTTATATAAGGATATAACAGTTCTCCGCCTCCGGTCAAATTTACATAGGTCTGGGGAACATCCCCTACCACTATGGTCTCCGCTAATGGAATCACTGTGCTCACATCCACGCTCTCTTTCATAAATGGCACCGCAACCTGGATCATGGCTTTGATGTCGAAATAGATCAGGTGCCTGGTCTGGTTTATTCCGGCTTGCTCGAATTTATCCTGAACTTCGACATGAATTTGACCGGTCGGTATTATCCTGACCTTTATTCTAGGGCCATATCCGGATAAGAGATTGATGCCTGACAATTGCCCCACCGGTACACTGATAGTGTCATCCTGCATCTGCCCCATGGAGTTGGATACTTCCAATACCGTACTGGCCATGATTTTATTTAACATGATGGTATTGGGCTGAATAAGCACGATACGACCCGAAGAATCTTTGTGAACCATTACCAGGTCTTCATACCTGACCTGACTGGCTATTCTGTCATTTACTACTGTATTGATCAGTCTTACCCCGGCCACCTGAGCCTGGGATCTGGCAATCGCAATAGTACTGGCTTTTAGCCTGAAGTCCACCGCTACGAAACCCACCAACAAAGCTGCAATTACCACTAGAACCAGCAAGGGTCTGGCGGATCGCCTCCCCAGCATCACATCACCCCCGTGCTGTTATACTATGTAGGGTGTATACGTTTGGTTCATACTGCAGCGCTGTTTCTAACAGGAATTTACTGCCAGGTTTTTGGCGGCCTTACTATATATAGTTATCAGTCAACATGCAGGCCGAATTCAAACCGTTCTTCCACGCCGCTATCATCTTCATCTCGGGGCAGAAAGGTGTTGCAGCGGGTTTCCGTGGAATCAACCGCGTTATCTCCAAATACTTCGATGGCAGCAGCATAGCAGACCATATCTTGATTATAGAAACAGGCTGCTGCCTGACATCCGACTTCGGGGTTGGAAGAAGTGATTTGGGTATTCATATCCAGGGTGTCATTATCTGCTCCCGTTTTATAAAGATGGTGATTGCGGTAAGTGCTGCAAAAAGCCCGGGAACCCTGCACAGCAACGGAAATCTGGTCAACCCCGCAGCTCTCCTTGCTATGATGGTGAATACAGCTCTGCACATGGCAGACGGTTGCGGTCATGTTTATACTCCTTGTTATTTTTTCAGTTTAGCCAGGGTTTACTATTAATGAAGCAATCATTTGGTTTGACATAGTTTTTCCTGAGACGGTGGTTTTATACAAATAGTATGGGGTTAAACGACTTTTCCGATATTCACCGCTTCAGGATAGGTGTACCTGCCGCAGCAATACCTGCTGCAGGGCAATTGGGGCTGACAACAGCAGAATTATATGGCTATTGCGCTCTTTGCATTATTATTGATTTCTGTCTGAAATGCCGCAGGCTGGTATATTGAAGGGGAAGCGGATAAAATAGTAAACATGGAACAATATCACCAGTTTGAGGAGATTATTTAATGAAACAGATTAACCGGATAAGAGTGCGTTTTGCTCCCAGCCCTACCGGAGCTTTACATATTGGAGGGGCTCGAACCGCCTTATTCAACTGGCTTTATGCCAGAAAAAGCGGAGGCATTTTCATCCTGCGGCTGGAGGACACCGACAGTGAGCGCTCCAGCCAGGAATCAGCCCGGGGAATTTTGGACGGCCTGGCCTGGCTGGGCCTGGATTGGGATGAGGGCCCTGACAGGGGTGGTCCTTACGGGCCTTACCGTCAAAGCCAGCGCCTGACCATTTACCATCAGTATCTCAAAGCATTGCTAGATGCTAATCAGGCCTATTACTGTTTCTGCAGCAATGAGGATATCGCTGCCGACAAAGCCCTGGCCCGGGAACAGGGACGTGATTACAAGTATTCCGGCCGCTGCCGTCACCTGGACGGAGAGGCTGCGGCACAACGGGTGGAAAACGGCCAGCCGGCGGTAATCCGCTTGCGGGTGCCAAATACCGGCATCACCAAGGTATCAGACCTCATCCGCGGCGAGGTCGAATTTGATAATAGCCTGATGGACGATTTTATTATCGCCAAATCAGACGGCTGGCCCACATACAATTTTGCGGTGGTGGTCGATGATCATATGATGGCGGTCAGCCACGTGATCCGTGCCGAGGAGCACCTCTCCAACACCCCGCGACAAATACTGATCTACCAGGCCCTCAACTGGGAGTTGCCTCAATTCGCCCATGTGTCCATGATACTGGCCCCCGACCGCAGCAAACTCTCTAAACGGCACGGCGCCACCTCGGTTCAGGAATTCAGGGAATTGGGTTATCTTCCCCAGGCCCTGCTCAACTACCTGGCTTTGCTGGGGTGGTCAAGCGGCACCGACCAGGATATTTGGGATGTAAATGATATTGTGCCGCGCTTTGATCTGGAACACGTTTCGCGCTCGGCAGCGGTTTATGACATCGAGAAGCTGACCTGGATGAACGGCCACTATATCAGCCAGGCCCGGCCAGAATCCCTGGCAACGGAGATGCTGCGTTCCACCAGGGTGAAACATTGGATGTCCAGCTCCAGTATGGCGTATTTAATTGAGGTAGTAAAACTGGTTCAAGGCAGGGCTAAGCTCATACCCGAATTGATAGAAGCGGCCGCCTACTTCTTTGAGGAAGTCAACGGTTATGAGGAGAAGGGCGTTAATAAGCACTTTGCCCGCAGCGATGCCGATAAATTGCTGCAGGCCGATCTGGAAATACTCACAGCTGACACCCGGTTCACACTGGCTTCGCTGGAATCAGCCTTGCGGGAAAAGGCAGCCCAGATGGGGGTCAAGGCAGCGGATCTGATCCACCCTTTGCGTCTGGCCTTGACCGGCCGAACCAACAGTCCGGGCATATTTGAAGTCGCCGTATTGCTGGGCCGGGAAAAATGCCTGAAGAGGATCAATCAGGCTATAAAATGGCTCGATGAAAATCGCCTCGGCCAGTAGTCCGAATATAAATTGACAATTTAAATCTGGCTGCTGTTAGGCAGGAGTTTGTTTTTGGTCTTGCTTCAGGTGTCCCAGGGGCATGATGCCGACACTCAGGCACTAGTTCATCCTGGTTTGTTATTGTCCTCTATTCAGGTGTTAGCCGCAAGCTTTTGCAGAAACAAAAAACCCCTCATTACCGGTGTTTGCATGGTCATCCGGACCCAGTGGTATCCCAGACGCTACCGTGCTGAGCCAAGTTAATCAAAACCCTAAAGCCACGGATAAATATCCTGCGGGCTTAGCTTTCCTCAGTATTCCCACCGTATATATGATTGATAAACTTAAAATGCCACGGCAGCCACCAACCATAAACAATAATATATACAGGTATGGAGTACCAATTTTGCCAGCCTTTTAGTTTCATATAACCTGCGCGGGTAAGTTCCCATTCAAATAAAAAGGATATGATTGTAAATAGAGTAACGTACAACCATTTGTTCTTTTCATTAAAATAATTGAGATATGTGATAGCAAGACAGGAGGGGATAATTGCATAAGTGATTAAATCGCCAATTCCTTCTAGTGCAGGATCTCCTATATCGAATAAATCAAAATACTCTCCTACAATAAAGACATCCAGCATTAATGTAACGTAGCTTATCACGCCGAAAGTGATATAAATTCCCCGCCAATTCATTTGTCGTTTTGGCATAAGTAAGACAAATAATAAAGCAATAGCTCCTGTAATTAATGGAAACCAAATACCTTGTTGTTGTAAATCTAAGTGTTGAATAAAGCTATTCATTAAACACCCTTCTAAAATTTAATTTTATATAGTTTTTTTCTAAGATGATTAAAATATACC